>JAUVXS010000099.1 GCA_030603485.1 Dehalococcoidia bacterium | reverse complement strand
ACATAGTGCAATGTCTGCTTATGTCCTCTACAATCCCCAGCATACCTACTATTGGAGTGGGATAGATGGCTTCGCCCTTGCTCTCATTATAAAGACTAACGTTACCACTTATCACGGGAATCCTTAGTTCCCGAGAAGCCCGCGCCATACCCCCTATGCACTCTTTCAACTGGTAATAGACATCAGCCTTTTCAGGATTACCAAAGTTAAGACAATCGGTAATAGCTAGAGGTTCAGCCCCACTACAGACCAAATTCCGAGCAGCTTCAGCCACAGCAATCACTCCACCTAGGAAGGGATCAACATAGCAATACCGCCCGTTGCCATCGACAGTTAAGGCAATACCTTTCTTGGTTCCCTTGATACGCAAAACGGCGGCATCACCACCGGGAGGAACCACAGTATTACCCATCGCCTGATAATCAATCTGGCAGTAGATACACTCCTTGCTGGCATTATTAGGAGAAGCCAGTAAACGAAGTAAAACAGAATTGCATTGCCTGGGCTTAAGGTTAGGGACGATGCTCATATCGAGAGATTGGAGCTCTTCAAGCCATGCTGGCTTCTTGCTCCGCTGGCGATAGAGGGGTGGGGAGACCAACAAATTCACAGGAATCTCAGCAACAACTTTTCCCTCCTCTTTAACCACGGCTAATCCAGTATTGGTAACACGACCAATTATATCGGAGCGAATTTCCCAGCGATCAAGCAGGGCTTTCACCTTTTCCTCACAATCCTTCTTCACAATCAGCAACATTCTCTCCTGCGACTCCGAGAGCATTACTTCATAAGGGGTCATATCCTCTTCGCAACGACGCACTTTAAGTACGTCTATTTCCATTCCACTCCTGCTTCTAGCTGCACACTCCACCGTAGAGCTTGTCAATCCAGCTGCCCCCAGGTCTTGCATGCCTACAATCCAATCAGTCTGCGCTAATTCAAGGCACGCTTCAATGAGCAATTTCTCCAGAGCAGGATTGCCTGCTGGAACCACCGATTCCTTCTCTGACTCATCCTCAAAAGTACGCGATGCTAGACCGGAAGCACCATGAATTCCATCACGCCCCGTGTCAGCTCCCACCAGCATTATCAAGTTGCCTTCCCCACTGGCCCTGGCTTTGACCAACTTATCCTTTTCACAAATACCCAAACATAAACCATTAATCAACGGATTACCGGTATACTTATCAGCAAAAAATACTTCGCCACCCACACCAGGTATTCCCAGACAATTGCCATAATCTGCAAGGCCACTGATAACGCCATTGAGCAAGTAGCGATTATTGGATTCAGTTAAAGGGCCAAAGCGAAGAGAGTTGAGCAACGCTATAGGGCGAGCGCCCATAGTAAAGATATCCCTTATAACGCCACCTGCCGCTGTAGCGGCACCCTGATATGGGTCAATCGCTGAGGGATGATTGTGGGACTCTATTTTCATTACCGCCGCCTGCCCATCCCCAATATCTACTACACCGGCATTTTCCTCCCCCCGACTCACCAAGACATTTTTGCCTCGGGAGGGTAGAAGCTTAAGTAAGTGCTTAGAGTGCTTGTAGCCGCAATGCTCGCTCCATAACGAGCCGAACATTCCCAGCTGTACCTCATTAGGCTCTCGCCCTAGCTGCTGCACGATAAGTCTATATTCCTTTTCACTTAAGGCGACTTCATCCAGAATTTCCTTAGAGATACTCATTAACCGCCCTATTGACTAAGATGTTATTCCGAGGAACAAATCATGAAGAGTCCCGATCTATCGGGGTAATAATCTCGACCGCTCCAGGTGCTGGAAGAAATAACGATGCCAAATTTCATACTAAAAAGAACAATAACGGTGCTCTCTAGCCGCCATCACGCCACAATCTAAAACCTCGACCGCCTTCCAAACCTAGCTAGCAGCAAGCAATTCTGAAACTATCTCGCTGACTTCTTTGCCATCAGCTTTGCCTTTGAGTTGAGGCATAAGCTGAGACATGACTTTGCCTTTGTCATTCGGCCCATTAGCTCCAACTGCATCAACCACTTGTCGTGCCGCTGCTATGATCTCCGCCCGGCTCATTTGCTCAGGAAGATAGCCCATAAGAATAGCCAGTTCTGCTTCTTCCTGCGCCACCAGATCGTTACGATTTCCCTGTTTAAAGGCCTCGATGCTCTCCCGACGACGTTTTGCTTCCTTGGTAATAACATCAAGCACTTTGTTATCGTCAGCAGGTTTTCGCTGCGCAATTTCAGCATACTTTATTTCAGATAATAGTAGCCTTAATGTAGAAACCTCTACTCTCTGCTGTCGCTTAAGCGCTCCCCTGAGAGCTTCCCGAATACTATCCTTCAGTGCCATCTCTTGGCTATCTAGAACTTTTCCGCCTTTTCGCTGCCGCTTTCTTTCTCCTCTCTTCACTAGGTTTTTCAAAGTGCCTGCGGCGGCGAACTTCAGCTAAAATGCGGTCTTGCTGCACCTGCCTATTAAATCTACGCAGCAGGGCCTCGAAACTCTCGCCTGAACCAAGCCTTACATCAGCCATATCAAAACACTGTAGTTTACCCCTATTACTTAAGTGTGTCAATTAGTGGGAGGATAATAGCAATTAATAACACCCAATTGTCATTTTGCGCTTTTCGCTTGTTGTCATCCCGACCCTGAACTTTTCGCTCTTTGTCATTCTGACCCTAAACGGAGTGAAGGGGAAGAATCTTATGGTGCTCAGGGCAGGCTTCGCGAAGGGAAAGAATCCTGTAATGCTCGGAACAGTGTCCAGAGATTCTTTGTCGTCCAAATTTAATTAGGCTCCCAGAATGACATTACTGAACGCCCTCAGGAGACTCTATGTTGATTCGCATGGAGAAGCTACAGGCTATTACTAAGAATCTTGGAGTGTTTCTATTGGGGCTTTAGACATGTGAGGCAGGAAAAGTTATTGGAGAGGAGACGGAAATAGTGGTAAAGGTAAGTTATCGTGTTTGACAATAGTAGTAAATAGTAATAGAATGTGATAAAAGTACGGTACTTGGGTGGGAAAGAACATGGCGTTAAAAAAGCCTAACTTTGATTCTATAAATAGGTCCCTTGCAGGGAAGGGGTTCGCTCTTTTTGTAAAAGTAGTAGATAAATATGCTCCAGATAGGCTACTTCTTTTTGCCCTTAACTTTTTGGATAAACATGTCCCAAATAGGCTGATTTCTTTCGCAATTAAATGGGCCGAGAAATTGGCTCCTCGTAGGCTGCGCTCTACTGCTATTGCTGCAGCTGATGAGTATATCCCTGACGAGGTAGCGAACTCGAGAAAGGTATGCGCTGTCCTTGCTGCAGTAGGGAAGTACATTCCAGACGAGATGATTCCCCCTGAGTCCACGGGAAGGTGGGAGAATCTTAGAACAAAGTTTCATATTCCGAAATTAGTATCGAGCAGGCATAAGTGAGCCTGTAGAGTTAATATAGCTATTTTCGTCGTAGTTCCTCATGACACTGGTGAGGGAGAAGTAGGGTACTGAATGCAGTATAAAAAGGTCTGTGTTGAGTCTTTTGGCTATGAGCTTCCTGAGAATATCGTTACATCCTTGAGCCTGGAAGAAAGACTGGCCCCGATATACGACAAATTTAATCTTTCCTACGGGCGTCTGGAAATGCTAACTGGAATTCGCGAACGGCGATTCTGGGATGATGATACAATGCCGAGTCAGGCCAGTATAAAAGCAGCAGAAAAAGCCCTTAGCAAGTCTGGAGTCAACAAAGAGGATATCGGATGCCTGCTCCATACCTCGGTATCCCGTGATTTCCTGGAGCCAGCAACAGCTACCGTGGTCCATGACTCTTTGGGCCTTCCTCCCACAGCTACCATCTTCGACATCTCCAATGCCTGCCTGGGGTTCATCAACGGTATGGTAACCCTGGCAAATATGATTGAGTTAGGTCAGGTAAAAGCAGGAATTGTGGTTGGATGTGAGAGCAGCAAACGAATTATTGACACCACAATCAATAGACTCTTGAAAGATCCGGACATCACCAGAGATAAGCTCAAACTCGCCTTTGCCACTCTAACTTTGGGGTCGGGAGCAGTGGCAGTGGTGTTAACCCATTCCTCCCTGTCACAAGACGGTCATAGGCTTCTTGGCGGGGTAACGCGCACTTCTTCACAGCATAATGATCTTTGTCGTATAGAAGCCGATGTTTCTTTCCTCGACCTGGATGAGCTCCCAGATATGCGCACAGACTACGCAGGAGTCTTGAAAAATGGACTGGCATTGGCGCCTGCTACCTGGGAGGCCACAAAACAAGAGCTTAGGTGGAACAACTCCGACGTAGATAGATTTTTCACTCATCAGGTTAGCGCCGTGCACAGTAAATTACTGTTCAAAACCTTGGGGTTGGATAATACAAAAGACTTTTCCACTGTGGAATATCTGGGAAACATTGGGTCGGTTTCCCTTCCCATTACCATGGCTATCGGAATTGACCAGGGTCGTCTTGACCCTGGTGATAAGGTTGCCATGCTGGGGATTGGCAGCGGCATAGTCTGTCTTATGCAGGGTCTTGAATGGTAGAGAAATTGGCCCAAACGAGATGAGTTTAGGCAAATACCCCTTCAGACAGCAATGCACTCAGCTTTCTTTAAAGCCACTATAATGTGTACATTTTTGATGAAAGTTTTCTCCCATGTCAGCAAGGAAATCTAACGAAGCACGAATTGTAATTACCGGCGTTGGCCTGACGGCGCCAAACGGAAATAATCTGGCGGAATTTCGAAAGAGTTTACTTGCTGGCAAATCCGGTATACAGAAAGTCAACGTCCGCTATATGGGTGAGGTATTGGCTGGTATATGCCACTTCGACTCACTGAAGTATCAAAAAAAGAAGGAATTGCGTCGGGGAACGAGGGCAGGCTCTATTGCTATTTACTGCGCTCAAGAAGCAATCGCTGATGCCAAATTAGACCTTGCTGGTCTTGATAAATCGAGGATTGGTGTCTACCTTGGAATTACCGAGCATGGCACTGTGGAAACCGAAAACGAAATCTATGAAATTAAGCAATTTAACTACGACGTAAAGTATTGGTCGCACCATCATAATCCAAGAGTAGTAGCTAATAATCCCGCTGGCGAAGTCACCCTGAATCTTGGAATTACTGGACCTCACTACACATTAGGGGCTGCCTGTGCCGGCGGTAACATTGGACTTACACAGGGCTTACAAATGCTACTGCTGAACGAAGTCGATTTGGCCTTGGGTGGAGGGGTTTCGGAGAGCACTGGCTCCTTCGGTATTTTTGCCGGCTTTAAAAGCGAAGGTGCTTTGGCTTCCCATCCAGACCCAGAGAAGGCATGCCGCCCCTTTGACAAGGATAGGAATGGTGTGGTTGTTTCTGAAGGCGGCTGCATTTTTGTTCTAGAAAGGCTAAGCGACGCCCTTAAAAGGGGAGCTAAGATCTACGGCGAATTCATGGGCTATGCTATCAACTCAGATGCCACTGACTTTATTTTCCCCAGCGCAGAAAGACAAGTTGAGTGCATGAAACTTGCTCTTAACAAAGCCGGCATATCTCCAGAAGATATCGATATCATCAATACCCACGGGACAGGCACCGCTGAGGGAGACCCTGTGGAGTGCCAGGCAATTAGAGAAGTCTTTGGCGAATATCCCCATGCATATATAAACAACACCAAGAGTTTTATTGGTCATGCTATGGGGGCCGCGGGTGCCCTAGAATTAGCGGGTAATTTACCCTCTTTTGAAGACTATATTGTCCATCCTACAATCAATCTGGACCACTTAGACCCTGAGTGTCATCTTAACAACCTGGTTATCAATGAGCCAAAAAAGATTGACAAGGTCGACTATATATTTAATAATTCCTTCGGAATGTTAGGCATCAATTCGGTTGTTATCGTAAGAAGATTTGAGGGACAAAGCTAAAAGCATTCTTGAAATACACAAACGGGGGGTACATGACCAAGGAACAAATTAAAGCCACCATCCTGGAAATCATAGCCCAAATTATACCAGATGAAGATCTGAGCAATCTCAAGGGCGATATCCCGCTACGAGAACAAGTGGAACTGGACTCCATGGATTTCTTAGACATCATTATGGAACTGCGAAAGCGCTACGGTATCGAAGTCCCCGAGGATGACTATACACAATTGGCCACGCTAGATGGCTCGGTAGCTTATCTAGAGCCACGGATGAGAGAACTTTAGCCAATAGTGTTGGTAGGCTAGGAACACAGGTTTCTATTTCATCTTGCCCGACGATTGAAGGCTTAGTTAGCCTCTGATTTTGAAAAGAGCCTGACCATGCATTACGATGTCTTAATTATCGGTGCAGGAATGTCTGGCCTTGCCGCCGGCA
>JAUVXS010000045.1 GCA_030603485.1 Dehalococcoidia bacterium | reverse complement strand
CTTTTAGCTATCGCTGTGTATTCTACAAGTACTTTTGTCGTGGTCGTTATCTACATGCTGAATAGAAGGGGAAAAAGAGTGCGGGATTGAACGCTATGGACCGTGGTATAGCTTCCGCAAGTACACTACCGCCTCTTTCGGCATCAGCAAGGGGGATATACAGATATGGTCCACAGATTAACAGCCATGATCTGGTAAAGATGCTGGCTATCTTGACCATGGTTATAGATCACGTTGGCCGGTACTTCATGTATGACAACATTTGGATGCGAGTAATTGGGCGCACGGCAGCACCGCTCTTTTTCTATTTAGTAGGCTACTCAGGGGCATACAAGTTCAAGTATCAGATACTTGCTCTCGGTATAGCCCTCTGCTTGATAAAGTTCTTTGTTAGTAACAATCCAAGCCTTATATCGAATATTGTTCCTGTTAATATCCTTATTAGTTTTGTCTTGATAAAGGCGATACTGAATCGGTTCGATCCCGCCAACATGCGTTCCAGTTCCCTTATCCTGTTACTCGCTATCCTTCTCTTGATAAGCGACCAAACACGCACGTATATTGAATTTGGAAGCCTCGGATTGAGCATTGCCATTGGCTCGAGGCTAATCAACAAGGGCCATCCATTCGGCAAGCCTTTTATTATTATCTCCACCACAGCTCATTTTCTACTCCAGATGAATTCGTTGTTGTTCATATGGTCCGATGTGTCAAGGCAAGTAATCCTCATGGTTATTCTTCTAGTTGCTTTAATCTTTGCACTCAGCCTTCTTTTGTTCCTTAAGTATGAGCTGCGAACCTTCACAGTAAACTCTACCTGGTTGAGGACCATTGTTATTTATGGCTCACGCTACTCGCTTCAAATTTACTTCTTTCATCTAGCTGCTTTCCAAATCGTTCATAGTATCGTCTTAACGTGAGGCGGCAACGGTAAAGAGCACTATTCGATACTCGAACGAGGGGTGCTGACTGTGCCCACTAGTTGGCTTACTGTGGATATCGCCAAGCGCTTATGAAAGCGACGTTGCTCATTTGCTGAGTGGAAAGCCCACCCGAACCCCATGTAGCCAGTAGAAAGGGCAGCGACCGCTTGCCTCCTTTCCTAACTATTCTATTTTATCTATTGCTTATTAATCAACTTCCGATAGCCTTAAACATCTAATACTGAACTTGAGATTTACTCCCCTTCATCACTTTCTTCTTCTGATTCTTGGCTTATTCCAATATGGACTTCTACAATTCGGACACATGACTGGCCTGTACACCCTTGGGACCCACATATACCCACACCTTTTACAAGTCAATACTCTGAATTTTAATCGCCTTGGCATACATTCACTCTCCTTATATGCCACACTTCATTACAATAATCATATTATTACAATAATATAATGTCAATACTTAAGTTCTATAGACAGTCCACACTTAACATACTAAACTAATATTAATTGAATTCCCCTGAGGCTTCGGCCGATGGGCGTTGAAGTGCTGCGAAAGTAGCACTTCGGCATTTTATGGGGCAAATCCACTTTGAATATTAACGTTTATGTTGATGGATTCAATCTCTATTATTGTACCGTCAAAGACACACCTTATAAATGGCTCGACTTATATCTCCTATGTGCCAACCTATTTCCCTCAAAGACTATCAGGAAGCTCAAGTACTTTACTGCTAAGGTGACTGCCGTACCCTGGGACCCCAGCGCACCCACACGTCAAGATTTTTATTGGCGTGCCTTGAGAACAATACCGAATCTAGAAATAATCGAAGGCGACTTCGTTTCTTGGCCCAGATACTTACCCAAAGTACCATTTGTATATAAGCCAAATGGACGTCCCCAGAAAGCCAGAGTACTCCGAACCGAGGAAAAAGGCTCCGATGTCAATTTAGCCGCACATCTTGTCTATGATAATTGTATAAAAGATTCCGACGAATCAATAGTCATATCTAACGATTCAGACTTGTCAGATGCTATTGAAATCGTCACGACCAAAGTCCAAAGACCTGTTACCGTAGTTAATCCTAATCGCACCAAAATGGTTCACAAATACCCAACTCATTGCTCTATGCACCGTGAACTGCACAGAGTAGCAACTCAAAGAGTTCTCTCCATAAACGAAAAAATCTTGCCCCCATCACAGTTCCCCTCCACCATAACTGATAGCCAAGGAACCTTTTCTAAGCCTCCCTCTTGGTAGCTAAACCACTCATTTTTTCATACCATTTCGCTTTTCTATTTCTGTCAAATACAACCCAAACCACGTATGCTCCTTACGCTCCTCTTTACTCATCTTCGCTAACTCAACCAACCTTCCTCTTTCAGGGTATGCACCAAACTCATTCTTTATCCATTTAGAGAACTCTATCCAACCTGGAAATACCCAACCCTTACTAAAATAGTACCTCTCAAAATCTTCTCCACTCAAATACTTGCTCAGATACCACGCCTGACCCTTTACGTTTTTTACCTTGCCCATCTTCGACCTGTGGCTTGCATAATTCTTCCACCACCAATCCTCAATCACCTGCTGGTCAATAAAAGTACCGAAATACACCACATGCAAGTTAATACGCCCCTTGTCTCCCTGCCGATGCCTAACGCAACAATACTCAAAATTTCCATAATGACGCCTTAGATACCTAACCAGCTCATTGAACTTCTGTATTACATCCAATCCCTTAGCTATCTTGCTCCCATACTGTTACCATGTGGTCAGCCAGCACGCGCCCTTGATATAGAAGCACACATTTGCTATACTCTCAAGGCTTAGCTATGACATTATGGAGACAGCCTTTTGATGCTGCTGAAAAAGCTACAAAGCCAGGGCAGATACATATAGATAAGGAAAGATGCAAAGGTTGTGACTTTTGTGTCGACTTTTGCCCCACAGAAGCCCTGCGGATGAGTGTGGAACTAAGTTCCAAAGGGTATAACTTTGCTGTAGTTGATGATGAGAGTAAGTGTCTTGCTTGCGGATTTTGCGAGCTAATTTGCCCCGAGTTTGCCATAACAGTTTCGATACCGCTAGATAATAACGTCGCCTAGCATTCTGGCCTATTATGAAAAATCAAGGACTGGTGGGAGAATTCTTCATGAATGGAGACTCAGCTTGTGCTGAGGGAGCCATCAGTGCAGGCTGTCGCTTTTTCGCTGGTTATCCTATCACACCGGCCAGTGAGCTAGCTGAAAGAATGAGTGAACGGCTCCCCCAGGTAGGAGGGGTGTGCATTCAAATGGAGGATGAACTTGCCTCTATGGCTGCTGTGCTTGGTGCATCTTGGGCAGGTTTGAAAGCTATGACTGCTACCTCCGGGCCAGGATTCAGTCTGATGATGGAAAACCTTGGGTTAGGGGTGATGTTGGAAACTCCCTGTGTACTGGTTAACATTCAGCGGGCGGGTCCATCTACTGGATTACCAACTATGACGGGACAGGGAGATATGATGCAGGCACGATGGGGCTCTCACGGGAGCTACGAGATAATCGCTTTGGCACCAATCTCGCCGCAGGATATTTTTGACCTTACTATCCTGGCTTTTAACCTTTCGGAGAAATACCGTGTCCCCGTCCTGATTATGGCTGACGAGGTTGTAGGTCATATGAGCGAGAAGGTAACGATGCCAACTATAGCAGCGAAAGACCTCGTAGAACGGCGACGGCCTAAGGTGAAACCAGGAAAATATCTACCTTATAAGCCTGATGCGGATCTTGTTCCACCTATGGCTGTAGCAGGAGAAGGATATCATTTCCACGTGACCGGCCTCACACACGATGAAAGGGGTTACCCGGTGATGACTGTTGAGGCCCATGATCGGCTGGTACGTCGTTTGGTAGACAAGATACGGTTAAATAGACACGACATAATAAAATACAAGGAATTTCAAGTTGAGGATGCAGATATTATAGTATGTGCTTACGGAATCTCCGTCCGCATTGCCCAATTGGCAGTAAGAATGGCGCGAGAGGAGGGAATTCGGGCAGGGCTCCTGCAATTGATAACAATCTGGCCCTTCGCTGAACAGCGTATCAGAGAGCTCTCCCTACAAGCCAAGGCTTTTGTAGTGCCCGAGATAAATTATGGGCAGATTGTACTGGAAGTGGAACGGTGTGCTGGAGACCGAGCTAGAGCAATACTTGTACCTCACATGGGCGGCAGCGTACATTCCCCGCAGACTATCCTCGAGGCGATACGAGAGGCAACACAGTGACTGATACCCTCAACGCAAAGAATCATTCCATCGAAAAATATTTGAGACAAGACAGAATGCCGCACATATGGTGCTCAGGCTGTGGCATTGGTCCAGCCGTGAGCTGTTTCCTCAGAGCTATTGACCGCGCTGAAATAGACCCCAATAAGATAGCTTTGGTTTCAGGAATAGGTTGCACTGGCAGGGTAGCTGGCTATGTTAAGCTCGACTCCTTTCACACCACTCACGGCCGTGCCATTCCATTTGCCACAGGCTTGAAACTGGCAAAACCAGAGCTAAAGGCGGTGGTATTTTCTGGGGATGGGGATCTGGTAGCTATAGGCGGTAATCACTTGATACATGCGGCACGCCGCAATATCGATATGACTGTAATTTGTGTTAACAATTTCAACTATGGCATGACAGGGGGTCAGGTAGGTCCTACTTCCCCTCTTGAAGCTCGGACTACCACCACTCCCTATGGTAATTTTGAACCTCCCTTCAACCTGCCCTACCTGGCATCCGCCAGTGGCGCATCTTACGTAGCTCGATGGACAGTTCTACATTTGCGTGAATTGGAGAGAGCTATTACTGAAGCTATGATTAAACCTGGCTTCAGCTTTATAGATGTTATCGCCCCCTGTCCCCCCATATACGGTCGCATGAATAAGATGCCGCTGCCAATGGATTCTATGCACTATTACCAGGAAAAAACTATCATTCGACATGGTGCTGACCCTAAAGAGGCAGACATCACGTTGAATGGCCCAATTCTGGCAGGTACGTTTGTGGATATCGAACGTCCTACATTTCAGGATCAGCTAAATCATATATCCAGCAAGGTAAATGCACAGGTATAGTCAAGAATGGGATGGTCTAATATATCTCTTTAGTAAGCCAGTTTGAAGATAAATGAAGAGAAAAGAAATCCGTATATCTGGATTTGGTGGCCAGGGCATTGTGCTTTCTGGCTATATTGTAGGCAAAGCTGCTTCAATATATGATAAAAAGTCCGCCTCCCTTACGCAAAGTTATGGACCTGAGTCTCGTGGTGGTTCCTGTCGTGCCGAGGTAGTAATTGACGATGCCATTATAGAGTATCCCTATCTGGTCACTCCTCAAGTGCAAATCATCCTGTCACAAGATGCTTACAATCAGTACGGGAAAAATGCAGCGCCAGATACCTTAGTAATCGTCGATTCGGATCTGGTGAAGGTCGATTCATCTCAGAAAGCCAAGCATTTATCCATTCCAGCCAGACGCATGGCTGAGGAGCTGGGACGTCCGGTAGTGGCTAATATCATCATGCTTGGGTTCCTGGCAGCGACAAGCGATATAGTATCGTATGAAGCCCTCAAGGACTCTATTTTGAACTCTATCCCTAAAGGGACGGAAGATTTGAACATGAAGGCTTTTGAATTTGGCTATAACTATGATGTTGAGCATGAAGACAACGCCTAATAGCGCCGTGCCTCAAGGTGTTGCCATCATTGGCACAAGCGTAGCTGCACTACAAGCGGCACTGACTTTGGCCCAGATGGGGATTGAGGTCAAGGTCATCACGGACGCCACGGCCTTAGGCTGGAACGGCCCACCCGCCAATGTCACGGACAATTCTTGCCTGGAGCTACGTTTCCTCTACCCCTTGCTGGTACAGGCAGCGAGTCATCCTTTGATAACACTATATACTGGCGCCGAAGTAGAAGCCATAGAGGGGGAGAGGGATACTTTCAAGATACGGGTAGCTCAGCGTCCCCGCTATATACACGAGGACCTCTGCACCGGCTGCGGTCGCTGCCAAGCAGAGTGCTCTGTGAGCATAACATCGCTGTTAAAAGGGCAAAAGACAACGCATCCTGCTATCCATATGCCACTTCTAGGAGCAAAGGCTATCCCCTCAGCTTTTGTAATAGATAAGAATGCCG
This sequence comes from Dehalococcoidia bacterium, assembly GCA_030603485.1. GTDB lineage: Bacteria > Chloroflexota > Dehalococcoidia > GIF9 > AB-539-J10 > RBG-13-51-36. The sequence goes on along the minus strand of JAUVXS010000045.1, from coordinate 5,501 downwards.
TTGCTCCGTGCAATGTGGGATGCCCTCTCGACATAAACGTTCAAGGATTTATTTCGCTGCTGGCGAAAGGCAAGACCGACGAGGCCTTGAACCTAATCAACGAAGCAACACCGCTTGCCGGTATATTGGGCCGGGTTTGTAGACATCCCTGTGAGGATAAATGCAATCGGGACGAAGTTGACAGCCCGGTGTCAATACGAGCACTTCATCGTTACGTTGCAGACAATGCTACGGAAGGTATTAGATACAACCTTAAGGCTCCAGCCGGGTCCCGGGAAGGCAAGATAGCCATAGTAGGCAGCGGCCCTGCGGGGCTAACTGCCGCCTGGGAACTTACACGACGGGGGTATTCCCCCTCGGTGTTTGAATCTCATGGAGTCATCGGGGGAATGTTGGCCACGGGTATTCCTCGATTTCGGCTCCCCCGAGAGGTGCGGGAGAGGGAAATGGAGGCCATCAAAAACCTAGGCATAGATATAAGGACAGGAATAACCGTGGGGCGTGACGTAACATTTGCTTACCTCAAAGAGCGTGGTTACCGCGCTTTCTTCCTAGCGATAGGTGCTCAGCGGAATAACAAGCTCAACATACCCGGTGAGGAACTTGAGGGGGTTGTGGATTGTATGTCCCTACTGCTGACTTTGAACCTGAAGGTAGACACTTTTGTGGGCTTGAATGTGTTAGTTATCGGTGATGGAAATAGTGCCATAGACTCCGCCAGAGCTGCCAACAGAAAAAACGAAGGCACCATTAAGGTGCTCAGCTGGACTATTCCGGAGGAAATAACTGCTGCCAAGGAAGAGGTGGAAGAGGCACTGCAAGAAAGGGTCTTGATAGAATATTGCGCCGTACCTGTAGAAATCCTGGGGAGTGAAGGTAAGGTTACTGGAATACGTTGCCAGCGAACGAGACTGACCGACGAGATTATGGCAAACGGGTGGCATAGGCCAGAGCCAATACCAGGCACAGACTTCGTTATTGATGCCGATCACGTGGTAGTAGCCGTAGGCCAGTCACCCAATGCATCGCAGCTGGATATAGAAGGCCTAACAATTGATAACAATACTGGTGTCATTCAGGTAAATCCTCTAACGCTTGAAACCAGCATTCCCGCTGTCTTTGCCGGTGGTGACTGTATCACTGGACCCAACAATGTTGTAGAGGCTATGGCTGCCGGGCTGAGAGCAGCGGAATCCATAGATAGATATATGCAGGGACGAGACCTTGAGACAGGGCGTACTCTTGAACCACCAGAGACAGCAGAGATTGATGTTGATACAACAGAAGTATTCCCCTATAAACGAGCGCCCATGCCTGTCATTCATCTCCGAAGGAGGATGAATAGTTTTGAGGAAACGACCATCGGGCTATCAGCGGAGGTAGCGCGAAGGGAATCTCAGCGTTGCCTTAATTGCGCCTTATGCAGTCAATGCATGGAGTGCACTAGAGTCTGCGAACTGGGTGCAGTTTTTTATGACGATGACATTAGACATTTCGAGGTGGGAGCACAGATTATACTTAGATGTCCTTCCACTGATTTTGAAACCCACGCACCTGCAGACTCTGGCAGCCAAGAAACTACCACGGATGGTGTTTATCTGGTTCCTCCCAGCAACAATGGCGACCTGTCTGACCAGCTCATGAAAGCCATGGCGTTGGCAATGAAGACCACCGTTGAGCTCAAACCGAAAGAGACCGAAGAGATTAAGGTCCAAGACTTCTCCGAATTGCACACAAATTTGGACCGTCCTAATCATATCCTCGAGGAAACTAGAATCGAAACGAAGCGTATAGGCGTGATTCTATGCCGCTGCGGCAGTAGTATCAACTCGATTATCGATTTCAAAACGGTAACTAAGAAGTTGCTACGCATTCCTGGAGTAACCGCCATCCGAGAGATAGCCCAGGCTTGCACTGAATCAGGAGCTGAGCAAATATCTAACCAAGTGGCTGAATTGCAGCTGGATCGGGTGGTAATTGCAGCCTGTAGATGCTGTAATTCAGAGCAGGTATGCTACAGCTGCACTGATAGGCGAAGGATGTGCCAACAATATTTGGACCAATATCTTGTCTTGCCCCTCGATACTATTGTGGAGTTTGTCAACATTAGAGAACAGTGTGCCTGGGTACACAGGGATACTCCTAAGAGCGCTACAAGAAAAGCAGTGCAGATAATTTCAGCGGGAGTTGAGCGCGTCAGGGTAGCTCCACCAACGACTATCGACAAGAAGTCTATCTTACCAACCGCCGTAATTATCGGTGAAGGGCTTGTCAGTGCTACGACAGCAAGGGTTTTGGCATCCCAAGGCTACCAAGTTGATCTCGTAACCAAACAGAGAGCAAAGCAAGGGCAACGTGAGTATAATGAAGCAACCCTGTTTACGATTGAGCAACTCCAAGACGAGGGTATAACAGTTAAGCCTTGGCCTGATAGTCTGGAACTCCAGGGCTCGCCAGGGAACTACGAAGTTGTGTTGGAATATGGCTCACAAGTTGACCGTGTGCCTGCTGGTGCAGTAATAGTGGATATCGGGGAGCTAAGCAAAAGACCCTCTCCGCTCAACCCGAGTTCCAGCAGCGGGCTTCTAGGGCGCATTATTGCTCGAATAGGCAACTCAAGTTGTTTCACCAGTGAAAGCGCTGACATTATTCGGGAAATCACCATTGGGGAGAGAAGTGGACTATTTCCGGTACTACCTGGCGACGCCAAATCGCCAGAGGACCAGAGTGCACACGGATTGGCTATTGCAGCCCGGGTCTCGACCTACCTGGAACGCGCAAGCATAAGCCCTCGAGCTACCGCGGCAATCATAGACAAAAAATTATGCCGCGGCTGTGGTGATTGTGCTGATATATGTCCCTACATAGAGATGAAAGAGAACGGAAATGGGACCGTATATGCTTACCTCAATAATATCCTGTGCTTTGGATGTGGAGCATGCGTCGCCCGTTGCCCTGCAGGTGCTATAACGCAACCACTCGAAAGTGATAAACAGCTAGTTCATACTTTGCAATCTATGCTTCATCGAGGCGAAGTATTAAGTGGAGTCTAATGGCCACACCGTATATTGAAATACTGGTTTTTGCCTGCAACTGGGATGGCTGGAGTTGTATTGAGGCAACAGCTAACCTGGGAGTTGGCTATCCCGCATCAGTAAAGGTGGTCAGGGTAAGCTGTCTCTCCAGGATACACGCAGGCCTGATACTCAAGGCTTTCGAATTTGGGGCAGATGGAGTGATGCTGCTCGGCTGCGAGTCGGGTAGATGCCTCTTCGGCGTTAATGGTGAATATATCATCAACGAACATGAAAAGGCCCGTAGCATCTTGAAGATTTTAGGAATGCGCCAAGATAGGCTGGTTCTAGTTCAACTTCCTGCATTTAGTGGCCAGGAATTTGTTATGCAAGTAAAGAACTTCATTGTAGAAATTGAGCGATTATCAGCTTCCAGGCGTGCTAAAATTACAGATCCCGAGCCAGCCCAGGATATTGCAGTTCTATCACAGCAGTAACTCGCTATTGAGAAAGGTGGATAATACTTAGGTGTTCGATCTACAAAGCGTCATAAGCGATACCGGGGTGCGACTCTGCCTGGATTGTGGTAAATGCACCGTGGTTTGTCCTGTGACTCGTTACGATGCAGAGTTCAATCCCCGCCGTATAGTACAGGAGGTGCTGAGACTGAATGGTCGTAGCCCTGTCAGCGATACAATATGGTCCTGCATCAGTTGTAATATGTGTATGGAGCGATGCAACTATAATGTAAAATTCACCGATTTTATCAGGTTCTTGAGATACAAGGCATTGGAAGAGGGCGCTGAAATCAAATACAGCCATGGTGGAGCACCTCAAACAATTATGCACATAATGGCCCACAGGGAAACCCGGCAGGATAGACTGAACTGGCTTCCGGAGGATATCAAGATAGCTAAGCAGAGTGATACGGCCTTCTTTGTAGGTTGTGCCCCCTATTTTGATGTCCTGTTCAGTGATTTGGGGGTTAGTACAATTGAAGGCACCAGGGGAGCACTAAGATTGTTAAACCACGCTCAGATACCCTTTACACTTATCCCTAACGAACGTTGCTGTGGACGCGATTTGCTGTTGACAGGGGACATAGACGGATTCCTGACCCTGGCTCGAGCTAATATACATGAGTTTGGCAAACGAGGCATAAAGAACATTATCACCAGCTGTCCTGAATGTTACTACACTCTCAAGATAGACTACCCCAAATTCCTGGAGGATTGGGATATTACCGTTGTGCACATAACTGAGATAATAGCCCAGGTTATTGAGACTGGTGAATTGACTTTGGGGAAGCTTGAGCAGAAGGTAACCTATCACGATCCATGTACACTGGGAAGGTACTCAAGGATATTTGACCAGCCGCGTTCCATCCTGGCTTCGATGGAAGGTATAGAGGTGGCGGAAATTAGTGACAACCGGGAGAAGTCATTGTGCTGCGGCGCAAGCCCCTGGGCACACTGTGGCACAGTAAATGCGCAAATACAGAAAGAACGCCTGGCGCAAGCAGGAGCTACCGGAGCTGATATATTGATTACTGCCTGCCCTAAATGCCAGATACATCTCAAGTGTGCCCAGAAGAATGCAGAGAGCAATGATGTATGCCAGATTGAAATTCAGGATATATGCGATCTCGCGGCTCGGTCGCTGCTGCCACAGGAGGTGAGCTAGTTGGCACAAAAAGAACTCAGGATAGGCGTTTTCGTTTGTGAGTGCGGGCTCAATATAGCAGGCTCTGTCGATTGCGAGGAAGTGAGGAAAGCAGCGGAAGAGCTTCCAGATGTCGTGGTCTCAGTTATAAACAAATACACCTGCGCCGATCCGGGTCAGGAAGAGATAAAGACATACATTCGCGAGCATAATCTTAACCGCGTGGTGGTAGCTTCTTGCACTCCCAGGATGCACGAGCCAACCTTCCGCAACTGCGTTGCCGAAACCGGGCTTAATCCCTATCTCCTGGAGATGGCTAGTATCAGGGAACAGTGTAGCTGGGTGCACCTACATGATAGGGCAGCAGCCACCGAAAAAGCCAAAGATATCGTTAAGATAGCTGTGGCCAGAGCACGACTCCTTCAACCGCAGGAAGATATAAAGATACCAATCACCGATGCTGCCCTCGTTATAGGTGGAGGAGTAGCTGGTATCCAGGCGGCTCTGGACATGGCTGACGCTGGCCATCGTGTCTATTTGGTGGAGAGACAACCATCCATCGGGGGCATTATGGCTCAGTTGGATAAAACTTTTCCTACTATGGATTGCTCGATATGTGTGTTGGGGCCCAAGATGATGGATGTGGGACGTCATCCTCTCATAACGCTCATGACTTGTAGCGAAGTAGAGAATATATCTGGCTATGTTGGCAACTTCAAAGTGCTTGTACGAAAAAAAGCCCGCTATGTGGATGAGACGTTATGCAATTCCTGTGACAAGTGTGCTGAGATATGCCCCGTCGTTGTGCCCGATGCTTTCCAGCAA
>JAUVXS010000054.1 GCA_030603485.1 Dehalococcoidia bacterium | reverse complement strand
GCGAGGAACAAACGCCAGAGCAAGTCGCCAATGTTGCATTTCTCCCCGGTATAGTAGGTTACTCCTTTGCCATGCCAGATATCCACTGGGGCTATGGCTTCCCTATAGGCGGAGTGGCAGCAATGGATATTAACGATGGCGTAGTTTCCCCCGGGGGAGTGGGTTATGATATTAATTGTGGTGTAAGGTTATTGCGTACCAGTCTCAGTGAAGCTGAAGTGCGGCCCAGAATTAATGAACTCATTAATGAATTATTCCTTAATGTGCCATCAGGCCTTGGCTCTGAAGGGAAGATAAAGGTAAGTCAAAAAGAAATGAACCAATTAATGGTTGCGGGAGCTCGTTGGGCAGTGAAGCGTGGCCTGGGTTTTGAGGAGGATTTGGATGTTACTGAAGAAGGTGGATGTCTCGGTGGTGCCGATCCCGATAAAGTAAGCGATAAAGCGGTAAAGAGAGGTATGCCTCAGTCAGGCACACTAGGCTCAGGAAATCATTTTCTTGAGATTCAAGTGGTGAAGGAGATATTCGACCCCAACATAGCTAGCATTATGGGCATCACTGAGATAGGTCAGATATTAGTCTTAATTCACACAGGCTCTCGCGGCTTTGGTCACCAAGTATGTACTGACTATCTGCGTGTCATGGAGGGGGTAGTATCAAAGTATGGGATAAAACTCCCTGATCGCCAGCTTGCCTGCGCTCCCATAGAATCACCGGAAGGCCAAGATTATTTAGCTGCTATGGCATGTGCTGCTAACTACGCTTGGGCTAACCGGCAGTGCATTGCCCACTGGGTTAGAGAAAGTTTTTCTAAAATTTTCGGCAAAAGTCCTGAGGAACTTGGCATGAGGCAGGTTTATGATGTCGCCCATAACATAGCCAAAATAGAAGAACATACAATAGATGGTCGCAAGCTCAAAGTTTGTGTTCACCGCAAAGGAGCCACCAGAGCTTTTCCGGCAGGCCATAAGGATATTCCCAAACGCTACAAGGAGATAGGGCAACCTGTGCTCGTGCCCGGAGACATGGGACGTTGTTCTTTCATTGCTGTGGGTACTCAAAAGGCCATGGATGAGACATTTGGCTCTACTTGTCATGGTGCCGGGAGAGTGTTAAGTCGCGGCGCTGCCAGGCGGAATATGAAGGGTATAGATATAGTTCGAGAACTGGAGAGCAAAGGTATTACCGTCAGGGCAGGAAGCCTCCCTTCGCTAGCCGAAGAGGCATCCCAAGCTTACAAAGATATTGCTGAAGTTATAGATGTGGTTCAACAAGCTGGCATTTCTAGAAAAGTGGCTATGGCCATACCTATGGGTGTTATCAAGGGCTAAAACAACCATGCCATTGCGAGCGACCACAAATCGCCAAACATTTCTGTTAGTGTCTGCCCACACACGTTTTTAACTCGCAAGTGAATTGGGCTTCAGTTCTTCTTGTCATTTCAGTATACTTATTTGACCGGTAATTTGGAAAGCTATAAAATAACCTCACTCCCCAATAGATGACTCCTGAAATTATGAGGCTAGTGGAACAGATGCTTGAGGGAGAAAACGTCTCCCTATCACGCGTCATCAGCCTGGTGGAAAATGAAAGCAGCCAGGTGCCCGAAATAATGAAGCTCATCGCTCCACACCTGGGGAAGGCACACTGTATAGGAATAACAGGCCCCCCGGGAGTAGGCAAGAGCACCCTGGTGGATAAACTGACAGCGTTGATGCGAAAGCAAGGCTTAAAAGTCGGGATAATTGCCGTAGACCCCTCAAGCCCGTTTACAGGAGGGGCAGTATTAGGTGACCGGATAAGAATGCAACAGCATTATCTTGACCCTGGGGTTTTCATTCGCAGTATGGCGACTCGTGGCAGTATGGGGGGGCTACCGCAAACTGCCAGCTCTGTAATCAAGCTGCTTGATGCCGCTGGTAAAGATACTATCCTGGTAGAGACGGTGGGAGTAGGACAAGGCGAGGTAGATATAATGGAAAGGACCGATACTGTGCTTGTCATACTATCTCCTGAATCCGGTGATGCTATCCAGACGATGAAAGCAGGCCTATTTGAGATCGCTGACATATTTGTGGTTAATAAGAGTGACCACCCTGGTGCTGACAACTTCTTCCGCGATATACAAGCTATGCTGCAGCTTCGTAAGCCAAGTTGGTGGAATATGCCTGTGGTAGCCACAGAAGCAGTTAACGACGTCGGCATTGAAGAGCTTTACAGACAAATTCAATCACACTACCAAGCCCTTTCTGAAGAGAGTCAGCTTTCACAGCGTCGCCAACTACAACGGAAACAGGACTTCATAAAAACTCTAGAACGAAAACTCACTCAAAGGTTGCTCATGTTGATTGAGCAAGATGGGCAATTGCGTAACTACATTGACAGGGTAGAAAAAGGAGAGATTGACCCTTACTCTGCAGCCGATGAAATCCTTAAATCTGAAAACCTTTCGACCGATTGGTTACATCAATAACCCTAGAATGAATCTCAATGGCCAAAAGTTATGATGTTGTCATAGTTGGTGCCGGTCCCGCCGGTATCTTCGCTAGCTTGGAATTATGTAACGCTGGCCTCGACGTTTTGCTTCTGGACAAGGGAGGAGAACTTGATACTCGTGTTTGTCCCGTTCAAAACAGAGATGGGGGCTGCGCCCTCTGCTCCCCATGCCATCTAGTAAGTGGTTTCGGAGGTGCTGGAGCCTTCAGTGATGGCAAATTGACTTTGTCCACCCAGGTAGGCGGCCGACTCAAAGAACTGGTCGGTTTTGACCAAGCCCAGGCACTTATAGATTGTGTTGATTCTGTTTATCTCAAATTTGGCGCCCCTCACAAGGTTTATGGGATGGAAAACAATATTGCTGTACTGGAACGGGAGGCTGCCTTAGCCGGACTCACATTAATACCTGTTAGATTGCGTCACTTAGGGACAGAATTTTGTCACGAAACATTGAAGGCTATGCAGAATTATCTATCATCTAAACTAGACATAAGGCTAGAAACAACAATTAAGAATATTATAGTTGCCGATAACGCAGTCAAAGCTGTTGAAACCAGCAATGGTGAAAGGTTAAGCTGTCGCTACTTAATCTTAGCCCCGGGGAGGGAAGGGGCAGAATGGTTATGCAATGAAGCTAAGAGGCTTAAACTAGGCCTTAAATCCAACCCGGTAGATGTAGGTTGCCGAATCGAAGTACCAATGCCAACCATGGAGAAGCTAACTTCGATATTGTATGAAGCAAAACTCGAATTTTATTCCAAAAGTTTCAATGACCGGGTTAGAACATTCTGCATGTGTCCTGGAGGCGAAGTGATTATGGAGTCCACAGGCGGCTCCGACCCTGTGATTACGGTCAACGGTGTTGGTTATACCCGACCCAGGACAAAGAATACTAACTTTGCCATTTTAGTAAGCACCACCTTCACTGAGCCTTTCCATGAACCTATCGCCTATGGTAAGTATCTGGCAAGGCTAGCTAACATCCTCAGTGGCGGTGTATTAGTGCAGAGATTGGGGGACTTAATGGATGGGCGCCGTTCCACAAAAGCTCGCCTCCAGAATAGTCCCATCGAACCAAGCTTAAAAGCAGCCACCCCAGGAGACTTGAGCTTCGCCCTCCCCTACCGCTATCTCAAGAATATAGTGGAGATGCTTCAAGCTATGGATAAACTAGTTCCGGGCGTCGCTTCCTCCCAAACTTTGCTGTACGGGATAGAGGTTAAGTTTTACTCCAGTCAGCTGAAGTTGACCCCTTGTTTAGAGACCGAGATCGGTAATATGTTTGCTGCTGGCGATGGCGCCGGTGTCAGCCGAGGCCTAGTCCAAGCTTCAGCCTCAGGTATAGTGGCAGCCAGAGAGATATTAAGACGGTTAGGCAAAAAATCTTCCCCAGCAACATGAAGTATCCTACTTTTTTTGGCATCGACTTAACCTCAACAGAAGCCAAACCTAGCGCATGTTTAGGATTGGATTGTAAAGCACAACTTGTTTACCTTGGCTTCCTAACAGAGAATAGAGATATCGTCACTCTGCTAAATTTCTATTCACCCCGAGTAATAGCAATAGACGCCCCCTTGAGCTTGCCACTGGGGTTATGCTGTCTTGAGGAAAGTTGTCCTTGCCAGCCAAAATTCCCAAGGAATAACAGGCAATGTGACCAGGAACTAAGGCGACAAGGAATTCCTTGTTACCCCACCAGCAAGAAGACCTTTATCAAGGACTTGATCTACCGTGGCATTGAGCTCAAAACCAGCATTGGCCATGAGGTGAAGCAAGATGGTCAAGTCATTGAGGTCTATCCCTTTGCCAGCAAAGTCCGCCTCTTTAGTAAAACCATACCCCGGAAAACTACCAAACAAGGGATGAGCTTCCTCAGGGATAAGCTAGGAGAAATTTTACCTGGTCTTAAGCCCTATTTAGACAAGTTCGACCACGACCTGTGCGATGCCGCAGTAGCAGCTTACACTGGTTTACTCTATTATCAAAATAAGGTGAATGCCTTAGGCAATAGTGAAGAGGGGCTAATTTTTATCCCAAGTTGACGTTCACCTCCTCTCTTGCTAAACTACGCAAGTACGGCAGGAGGTGAATATGGAATTGACTTTAAGCGCTATTAAAGCAGATATCGGCGGCTATGTTGGGCACTCTTCTAGCCACCCCGATGTAATACAAAAGGCCAAGGAACAGCTGGAACATGCCCAAGGCCAGGGACTGCTTATAGACCATCACGTTACAGTTTGTGGCGATGACCTTCAGCTCATAATGACTCACGAACATGGTGAAGATAATGAACAAATCCACAAATTAGCCTGGGATACATTTGTAGAATGCACCAGTGTAGCTAAGCGCTTAAAGCTACATGGTGCCGGGCAGGACCTTCTGGTCGATGCTTTCTCCGGTAATGTCAAGGGGATGGGACCTGGTACAGCTGAAATGCAATTTTCCGAGCGCCAGGCTGAAACCATAGTCATATTGATGGCAGATAAGACGGCGTCTGGCGCCTGGAACCTGCCGTTATACAAAATATTTGCTGACCCTTTTAACACAATTGGGTTAGTCATCGCCTCCAATATGCACTCTGGCTTTACCTTCGAAGTCCACGACGTCAAAGATCACAAAAAAATCAGTTTTAACGCTCCTGAGGAGATTTACGACATGCTAGTTTTTCTCGGCGCGCCAGGCCGCTATGCCGTTAAAGCGGTGTATCATAAAGAGAGTGGTGAAATTGCTGCCGTCTCCTCTACTCAAAGATTATCTCTCATGGCAGGCAGATACATAGGCAAGGATGACCCTGTCTGCATCATTCGCTCCCAGGGAAAATTTCCCGCCGTGGGTGAAATACTGGAACCCTTTGCATCTCCTCACATAGTAGAAGGCTGGATGAGAGGCTCGCACCACGGCCCGTTAATGCCGGTAGCTGTCCGGGAAAGCAATCCTTGCCGCTTTGATGGTCCACCACGAGTAATAGCTGCTGGTTTCCAACTTGCCAATGGCAAACTCGTCGGGCCTCGTGACCTCTTCGATGACCCTGCTTTCGATGAGGCTCGTCATCAAGCAAACATTATGGCGGATTTCCTGCGCCGAATGGGTCCGTTTGAACCACACCGCCTGCCTCTTGAGGAAATGGAATACACTACCATGCCCGAAGTAGCGAAGAAGCTGGCACCAAGATTTCAAGACATCTAACGACAAAATGCCGAAGCTTCTCTTAGCTACCTCCAATCCAGGGAAAATCAGGGAATATCGCTCACTCCTGGATGGTCTCGGTTATCGAATAACCACGCTGGCCGAAGAAGGAATAACAAAAGTCGTCACCGAGTCGGGGAATAACTACGAGCAAAATGCTCGGTTAAAAGCCATCACTTATGCCAAATTAAGCCAGCTCACCGCTCTTGCCGATGACTCAGGACTGGAGGTGGATGCCCTTAACGGGGAGCCAGGTGTTAAGTCAGCTCGCTTTGCAGGTGACGTTGCTACTGATACAGACAAAGTGAGCTTTCTCTTAGCTAAACTTAAAGGCGTTCCCTGGAAGCAACGAACAGCCTGTTTTAAGTGCGTCATTGCTATAGCTACTCCAGGAGGTCGCGCAAAGGTATGCTATGGGGAGTGTCATGGCATGATTGCCCTTGAAGTTAAGGGAGAAATTGGTTTCGGCTATGACCCTATTTTTTTCCTTACTGAGATAGGTAAGACCATGGCCGAACTTCCATTGGAGATGAAAAATCAAATCAGTCACCGCGCCCGAGCAAGTCAGAAGGCACGTCGGTTGCTACAGCAACTCCACATCTAACCTGTGTGTCAAATCATCTATAGTTAACCACATAATATCGTATGAAATTCCTCTCCCTCGATGGGAGAGGATTAAGGTGAGGGTGAAATCCTCCTCCCTCTAACTCCCTTCCCTGGTGGGAGGCAGTTAGAGGGAGTTCTGCAATTGACTACAGGCAAGTAACCAAACTTGTCACCAATGAATTTGTCAATAGGGCCTTGATATTCACGAATTTTGGTCATCGCGATTTTAAAGCACCCATCCATCATGTAATGAACTTCAGTTCCGGGTTGGAATTACACATAATACGCATAAGTAGCGAGACTTTTTACAATATTTATGGAAAATTTAAGGGAAAACTATTGACATTCGAGTAACGATGACTTATTCTTATAAAAAAGGGAGGTGAACAGATGCAAGCATACTGCATGAAATGCCGCGCCAAAAGGGAAATGAAGAACACCCAGAGCATAGTCATGAAGAACCGCAGGCCGGCCACTCAAGGCCAATGTCCCGTATGCGGGACCAAGATGTTCAGAATAGGGAAGGGTTAAAGCTAATATCGCGGGTGGCAGAACCACTGGAGGGCTGGGTATCCGTACACAAAGATACCCAGCCCTCTATTACTGACTATATCTGGAGTCGTGGTTATGCCCGCCCATAGCAAAAATCATTTCTGTATTCTTTATTGGAATATAATCCAGTTTCCCTTGAAAACTTCGTTTTCATGGGATGCTGATTACCCCCAAAGTTATTAAGAGCACTACGACGCCAGCCACAATTACACCCAGCCCAACGGCAGGGAAAGCTTTCTTCCAATTCATGCCCAGTAGCCAGGCCAAAATAGTCCCCGTATACGCCCCAGTGAGAGGCAAGGGCACAGCCACAAACAAAAATAATCCCCAGAATCCGTATTTATCTACTTTCGGCTTGCCTCTTTTCTTTAAGCTATCCAGGTACTTGTCGAACAACGGGATTCGGGACAGAACTTTATCGTAAAAAAGGCGCAAAGCAAAGAAGATGGGGAAGAATATCAGGGCATTAGCGATGATTGCTATAAAGAAGGTAAACAAGGGGTCTAGCCCCAAAGATATGCCTAACGGTATACCACCCCTTAATTCACTAATGGGCAAAACGGTGATTAGCAGAGTTAAAGCTATTTCCTTTGCCATTATATACTTCTAAAACAGCGCCGCTTATAACCGGGAACCGTAGTTTAACATATGTTATTACACCGTGTGCTCATTGCCAACCACCTAATTTTATGCTATCTTCTAGTTGGGGTAACTACTCACGTTATGTCATTCTAAATGAGTGTAGCGACTTAAGTATATCCTGAGCCTGTCGGAGAGAATCTTGGAGATCTTTCGCTTCGCTCAGGACGACACGAGCAGACAGGAAATGCACAAAAAGAGATTATTTGGGACCAGTGGTATCCGGGGCGTAGTCAACCAGGATTTATCGCCTGATTTCTGCCGCCAGGTTGCCTTAGCTATAGGCACTACCCTGCCTCCAGACTCCACAGTTTGTATCGCTACCGACACTAGAATAAGCAGGGATGTGATTAAGGAAGCGCTTACCTCGGGCTTGCTCTCCTGTAGTATAAACATAGTTGACCTGGGTATTTTGCCTACTCCAGCGCTGGCATTGCTGACCCGGGAATCGGGCTTTGCCACTGGAATTATGGTCACAGCTTCCCATAATCCACCTGAGTTCAATGGAATCAAGCTCTTCACTGGAAACTCACTGGGATATAGCCAGGCTCAAGAAGCGGAGATAGAGAAAATCTATTTTGAGCAGAAATTCCGCCAGGGGAAGAGAGGCAGTTTAGAGCAAGCACCGGATATGAAACAAAGATACTTTTCCTTCATTAAAGGCAAGCTTTCTTTGCCAGGATTTAATCACCAGATAAAAATAGTCGTTGATCCTGGCAATGGCGCTGCCTCTAAGTTTGTCAGCGACATCTTCGTCCAGATGGGCCTTGATGTAATACCTGTAAACGATGAGCCAAATGGCCTTTTCCCGGGGAGAAGTCCCGAACCCAAGGACGATACCCTTCAGGGCACAGTTGATTTCCTGAGACAACGTGATGCTGACTTAGCTATTTGCTTTGATGGCGATGCCGACCGCGTTGTTTTCTGCGACAAAGAAGGTTTCCTTGGTTTCAACGAGCCAATTGCCTTTATCTCGAGACTGATCGTCAAAAAGATGGGAGGAAAAAAAATTGCGACCACAGTAGAAACTGGAACTCTTCTCGACCTGGCAGTGAAGGACCTGGGAGTGGAAGTGGTTAAAGGCAGAGTCGGTGATGTCGCCCTCGCTCATTTAGTCCAGGAACTCGATGCTGCCTTAGGAGTGGAACAGGTAGGTGTCTACATCATCCCCGAGGCGGGCTTTTACCCTGATAGCATTTTTGCTTCCCTCATCCTGTTAAGTCAGCTAAGCGATGTCGGCGAAATCAGGCAATATTTCCAGGGTATTCCCAGACTATTCTTTGGAAAAGCAAAGGTTTCTTGTCCTGATGACCTTAAGGAATTGGTCATGGCACGGGCGAAAGAAAATACTCACCTCTTTGCTGCCGATGAAATAAATACTATTGACGGCCTGAGGCTGGAATTTCCTGACTCCTGGATGCTTATCAGAGCTAGTGGCACCGAGCCTATCATCCGGGTAATCTCCGAATCAACATCGCAGGCACAGACCGATGGGCTTGTAATCAAAGGCAAACAACTTGTTCAAAGCCTGGTGGAGGCTAGCAGTTGAAAGCGGTATTTCTCTGCGGCGGCCGTGGCAAGAGGATGTTTCCCATCACTGAAGACAAGTTCCTCCTGGATTTCCTCGGGAAACCATTGCTCGAACATCAAATAAAAGTAGCCTGCGAGGCAGGTTTGAGTCATTTTGTAATCATTGGCAATCCCGAAAACATAGCGAGGATAGAGCAAATAACCCAAAAAATCCCCGGGATAAAAGCCGATCTTGCTCTGCAAAAGGAGTCATCAGGCATCGCTGACGCTCTGAAAAGCGCTGAGCCCTTCCTCCACGGGCAGCTTTTAGTAATAAATCCCAATGATGTCTTCTCAAGCTCAGCGTACACTAAAATCATCGCCGAAGCTGAACAAGCCACTGCCAACTCCTATATTCTGGGCTATCAAGTCCAGAAATACTTCCCGGGAGGTTATCTCCAGGTAAATTCTCAAAATGAGTTACTACACATCGTGGAAAAGCCCAATCTTGGTGAGGAACCCAGCAACTTAGTAAACATCTTGATTCACTGCCATAATAACTCGGAGGAGCTTCTACGCTATATTGAAACCGTACAGACTACCAGAGATGATGTCTATGAATGCGCCCTGGACAACATGGTGAAGGCAGGGCACAAGATTAAGGTGGTTCCCTACGACGATTTCTGGGTACCGATAAAATATCCCTGGCATATCTTCAAAGTAACGGAGTATTTCCTGGACAACGCTCAACCTTATATTGCCTCTTCAGCCCGTATCTCCGAGAAAGCGATCGTCGAAGGAAAAGTTATCCTGGGCGATAATGTCAGGGTGCTGGAAAATGCTGTGATTCGAGGTCCTGTGTATATCGGGGCAAACTCCATCATCGGCAATAATGCCCTGATACGAGACTACAGCCACATTGGTTCTAATTCCGTTATTGGCTATTCCACCGAGGTAAAGCACTCGTACATCGGGGACAATTGCTGGTTTCATTCCAATTATATCGGTGATTCCATAGTAGACGAGAATTGCTCTTTGGGTGCCGGCACTGTGCTGGCTAACTTCCGACTCGACGAAGGGGATATCCAGATAAAAGTCGGTGATAGCATGGTAGATACCGGCTATGATAAACTGGGGGTCATTATGGGTCGAGGTTGCCGCATCGGAGTAAATGCCAGCCTCATGCCCGGGGTTAGAGTAGGCCCTGATTCTTTCGTGGGACCTCAAGTATGTTTGCGCCAGGACCTGGGGGCGAATAAGCTAGTTCTGCTTGAGTCCCGATACCGGGTAGAGGACAACAAAACAAGCCTTGACGAAGGCAAAAGGCAAGAATTATTACGGAGGTTAAAGGATTAAAATGTGCGGTCTCATCGGCTATTGTGGGCAGAAGCCAGCAGTTCCCATTG
>JAUVXS010000031.1 GCA_030603485.1 Dehalococcoidia bacterium | reverse complement strand
CTGCCAACGATAGCCTGGACTATTCCACCAGGCATCATTCCGTATAATACATCTGCTATCAGGTTAAAGCAGTATGCCAGGTAATATGTAGCCAGCCCCACACCTGCCAGCCTGGCATATGACATAACATCGCCCAGTATGCCGGTGACGTCAAAGAGCCAGAAGATACTGCCCAGAAAAGCGCCCTTCTCCATCAGGGAGGAGGCGACAATTAATACTAGTCCTGTAATTGCAGCAGACATCAGTATAATCGGTATTTGCCCGGTTAACCAGGGGATATTCATACCAAGTATGAAAACCATAATCAAGGGTATGGCACCAATTTGAAGCATAAATAGCCCGACTTTGTTGGGCACTATCGCTTTCTGCCTCTCCTTTATTCCTTTAATAAGTGCGATCACATGGGCTATGTTTATGTGAACCAGACCTATTACTAATGAGAATTGTATGAATTTCACGGGGTCTGAAAATATTTCCTGAATAAATCCGGCAAGTGCTGGGCTCTCGATTCCAAAGAACCGGTAGAAGTCGCCCAAATAGCTTCCCGTAAGCACACCAACAACCAAACCAACACCACCACTAATGTAAATTATCCTTTGGAATAGCTTGAAACCTTCAGTTTTAGGATCATCAACTAGAAGTCGCAGGCCAAGCCTTGCAAATAGTATGAGGAGGGCAGCATATACTACGTCCCCCAGCATAATACCAAAAAAAATGGCAAAGAAGTATGCTATTATCGGGGTGGGGTCCCATTCCCTATACTTTGGGGTACCGAATAAGTTCACAATGACTTCGAACGGCTTAACTGCAGTTGCATTCCTCATCCTGGTGGGCGGCTCCTCTGCTTGCTCTGGCTTTCTTGTGTCAATGAACACATAGCCTACGTTCTCCCTGAGTTCAGAAATTGCAGCTTCGACATTACTCTCTGGAATCCACCCCTCGATTAAAGTGACATATTTTGCCTCACAGGCTTTGGCTAAAACTGCTAACCTTTCTGTTTCGGCTGATAATGCCTCCCTGAAAAGGACGAGCTTTTCTAGATTCTCCCTGGTTTTACTAACAATCTCGGTATGAAGCTTTGCCAGTTCTTCTTCAAGACTGTGAATATTACCGTTGGCTACCTTAATAAATTCGCTTAGCGTTAACTTCCCTCCCGGTATGTGCAGAATCTTGGCCCCATCATCCTTGACTGTGGACTCTATAGTTTCCTGGTTTTCCACTTTGGCAATGGCATACAAGACAGTCTCGTTTTCTACTGTACCCGAAAGGTTCTCAAGTATGTAGTCTCTAAGTTTAAGGTATGAGGTTTCAAATAACTCGTTTGGAAACACAAAGACCCGAGAAAAAAGATAACTTCCCGAAAAATTTAAATCTTGTAATCTAATATCGGCCTGCCGCTCCAGAGAGCCAAGATACTTGCTTAGTTCTGTTAGTTCCTTAACCTCCTCGTTGAGTTTGGCGGCGCTGCGATGCACGTTGCTGAGCTTGGTACATAGCAACCTTACTTCGCTGTCAACTTCGTCAAACGGCCTGGTATATATAACTTCCACATCCTCTTTCAGCGATACTCTTTCTCCCTTTGGCATATAAGCTAATATGTCGTTAATGCTTGTTGATAATTCACCGATTTCTTTTCTTTCCTGTTCGATGGCTTCTTTATCTACAGGCTTTAGCTCTTCGCTTTCTTCAACATGAAGCACACCAATGGTATGCAGAGTTTTGAGGGTCTTGGTGGAGTAATCCTTGGTAGTCACTACCCTGACTTTGGCCATAGGGTCAGATGTATTGACGATTAGAGGTATCATGTTAACTTCTGCCCGTGGCAATATTCACCATGAGCTCCGTAATCTCCTTTACTTTTTTGTCAGCATTGATGCCGATTTCAACTGCTTTCTCCTCAGAGTCCTTGATTTTTTCATCGGCTTCTTCCCTAGCCTTACTCACAATCCTGTCACATTCAGTTTTTACCACATCGAGGGGTAATTGAGAGGAAAGCATTTTCTTAGCCTCTTCCCTAGCTTCGAGGAGGATTTCGCTGGCTCTGGTCCTTGCCTCTCCGAGTATCTTTTCGGCTTCGGCCTCGAGGGCTTCTACGCTATTGGTGATTTCTTTGGTCATAACACGTCTTCTTGATAGTTCCCTGGGCTACTACTAGACAACATTTGCACATAAGCTGTTTCTGTAATCGTGTGGATAATCATTTCAGCAACGGATGATTGATTGCGTCCGTGATTATAACAAGGCGGTTCATTTTTGGCAAATTGGTACGCTTGGTAAGAATCCGCGCTACTTAAAGTTTGTTATCAAAGCGAAATGCTCTATAATTCAAGATATGAGAGTGCACACACTACATGAGTGGGAGGTGAGCATTGCCCAAGCGAGGGAAATACAATTGAGCCTGGCGAAAAGGGTGGTAACTGAAAACGAAGTTATTAACCCACGCCTTGTTGCCGGTATTGACATATCTTCTCCTGATGCTCGGGGCATAGCGAGAGGAGCAGTGGTGGTTCTCGATTATCCCGAGTTGAGCATAGTCGAGGTAGAGGTAGCTCAAGGTAAGATTACATTGCCCTATATTCCTGGCCTATTGTCTTTTCGGGAAAGTCCCTTGATTCTGGCTGCTTGTGAAAGACTACATAATGTCCCCGATCTTATTCTGATTGATGGTCAAGGGATTGCTCATCCCAGGAGGGTTGGGCTCGCCTCACATGTAGGACTTTTTCTCGATTTGCCTACTATAGGCTGTGCCAAATCTATCCTTTGTGGCCAGCATCGGCCTGTAGGAAAAGAAGCTGGCTCTCATGCTGAACTGCTTGATAAAGAGGAGCTTATCGGAGCAGCGTTGAGGACTAAATCTGGAGTGAGGCCAATATACGTTTCCGTGGGCCATAAAATTGACTTGGCATCGGCTTTACAATGGGTGATAAAGTGTTGCCGTGGTTATAGACTTCCTGAACCTACCCGCCTGGCTCACCTTGCTGCCGGAGGAATGTTGACATCCGAACCAAGCTGCCAAGGGAAGTTAGTCGATTAAGGAGTATTTCAAATGCAAGAAGAGAAGGAAAATCTAGAAGCCTTGCTTCGCCAAATCTCGGATATCATGGTGCATCTTTGACATCTCTGGCAAGGAAAAGGAAATTGCCAGGATAGAGGCAGAGTCAGCCCAACGTGATTTTTGGCATGACCCGGCTAAAGCTCAAGCTATCATGCGGGAGCTCAGGGGCAAGAAGAATCTAGTCAATGTTTGGCGCGAGTTGGAGAAGAAATCTACTGATCTTCAGGAAATGATTGTTCTAGCTATCGAAGAGGAAGATTACTCTCTCAAGGAAGAGATACAGCTGGAGCTAAAAAAGCTGAACTCTCAGTTTGAACAATTGGAGAGCCAGCAGCTTTTTACTGGCGATTACGATAGTCGAAATGCCATGCTTGCCCTTCATGCTGGTGCTGGTGGCACGGAGTCTCAGGATTGGGCAAACATGTTGCTCAGAATGTACTTGAGGTGGGCAGAGCGGCATGATTATAAAGCCGAGGTCTTAGATGTCTCCCCGGGAGAGGAGGCTGGTATCAAAAGCGCTATCGTGGAGATTAAAGGGGATTATGTCTATGGCTATCTCAAAGGTGAGCACGGGGTACACAGGTTAGTGCGGCTTTCCCCCTTTGATGCCGACCATGCCCGCCACACATCTTTTGTCCTCGCGGAAGTTCTCCCTGAAGCTGAAGAGACAGTGGATGTCAAAATAAACCCGGAAGACCTGAGAATGGATACTTTCAGGTCCAGTGGTCCTGGCGGGCAACATATGCAGAAGACAAGCAGCGCTGTCAGGATAACTCACTTACCTACAGGGCTGGCAGCTGCTTGCCAGGGTCAGAGGTCTCAGCACCAAAACAAGGAAGCTGCTTTGAAAATCCTTTATTCTCGCCTCTTAGAGCTTGACCGCAAAAAGCAAGAAGAGAAAAGAGCCAAGCTAAAAGGCGGGCGTATTGAAGCGGGTTGGGGAAACCAAATTAGAAGTTATGTTCTTCACCCCTACAAGATGGTGAAGGACCATCGCACCGATTACGAGGTTCACGATGCCGAAGCTGTGTTGGATGGAGAACTGGATGGATTTATCACTGACTACCTTCGATCTAAAGTAGGGAAATGATTAAACGCATCGCCTTAATAACTTCAGCGCTTCTCTTGCTTTTAAGCCCCTCCCTCGTCGCAGCCGAGGATGATATTGTAATTATAGCTAGCGATGTAGATATAAATTTCCCAAGCCAGGCTGTGTTCACTCTTGAGGCTGAAAGCAGCGTTGATATCGTTGACGTCCGTCTATATTACCGGGTGAATAAGATGAACTACGCTGAAGTTGTCAGTGAGGGTTGGGCTGATTTTACTCCGGCAAGCAAGGTAGAGGCTAATTGGGTATGGGATATGAGGAATGCGAGTTTGCCCCCTGGCTCTGAAGTCACATATTGGTGGATGATTGAGGATGCTGCCGGGAACAGATTTGAGACCTCCCCTGAGATAATGCATTTCGATGACGAGCACCATCTTTGGCAGAGCTTGACTAGTACCGTACCTCAGGGTGGCGAGCTGTCCCTTTTCTGGTATGAAGGCGGTGATTCCTTCGCCCAAGAATTGATGGATGCTTGCCAGGAAGGACTTGCCAGGTTGAATCAGGATATTGGCACCTATCCAGAGAGGCCCATCAAGATATATATTTATGCCTCCAGTAGTGATTTAAAGGGAGCTATGATTTTTCCTCAGGAATGGACTGGCGGCGTTGCTTTCACTGCATTTAGTACAATTGCTATCGGTATTCCCCCGAGCGAACTTGATTGGGGCAAGAGAGCCCTGGTTCACGAGTTGACGCATCTTGTTGTTCATCAGGTAACTTTTAGCCCCTATGGGCAGCTTCCTATCTGGCTTGACGAAGGGTTAGCTATGTATAACGAGGGCGAGCTTGACCCTGTTTTTCGCTCCTGCCTGGAAGAGGCTATTTTGGAAGATGAGCTTATTTCGGTGCGCAGCCTGTGTAGTCCCTTTTCCGCTGAGTCTGAAAAAGTTTGCCTTTCCTATGCTCAAAGCTATAGCTTTGTGGACTACCTTCTGGATAATTATGGACAGGACAAGGTGCTCGATTTGCTAACCCTTTTCAAGCAAGGTAGTACCTACGATGAAGCTTTGACCGAGGTCTATGGTTTTGATATAGATGGTCTTGATGCCCGTTGGCGAGGAACGCTGGCATCCCACACTGTCCTTTCGGTGAGCGGAAGCTCTGAGCAAAGCGAAGGGATAGCGTGGCAGTCCCATCCTGCTTTGATTGCCGTGTTGGCGGCATTAGCTGCAGCACTGGTTTTATGGGGTGCTCTTACTCTGAAGAAACGGACCTGGCGGAGGTCGTCTGGGAACTCAACCATAGGAGATAAGCTATGAAAGACTCTTTTACTGTTCACGATTTACCACTCAATGAACGCCCGCGGGAGAGGCTGTTGAAGCTGGGCAGTGAAGCTCTTTCTGCCCAGGAAATTCTTGCTTTAATCTTAGGTCGAGGAATCAAAGGCGAGTCCGTCATGGTGACCAGCCAGAGGCTGTTAAGCCGGTTTGGCAATCTCAAAGGCGTTGCCGATGCCTCTATGGAGGAGTTGACACAGACAAGAGGGATTGGGCCAGCCAAGGCGGCGCAGATTAAAGCTGCCCTTGAATTGAGTAAGAGACTGGAAGCCGATGTTGGTGAGAACCCCAAGCCGATACTCAAGTCCCCGGAGGATGTGGCTGCCGCGGTGAAGAGCCAGTTGAAAGGCAAGAAGAAGGAGCACTTTCTGGTGCTTTGCCTGGATACCAGAAACAGGTTAATAAATTGCAGGCCAGTTTCCATAGGCAGCCTGGATACGAGCATTGTTCATCCCCGTGAGGTGTTTAAGGAAGCGGTTTCTTCTTCCGCCGCTTCTGTAATTTTTGTGCATAATCATCCTTCGGGTGACCCCGAGCCATCCAAAGAAGATGTTGAGCTAACCAAGCGACTGGCTAAAGTTGGCGAAATCATAGGAATTGATGTCCTTGACCACATCATTGTCTGCGATAAGAGTTACTTAAGCCTGAAGGCTAAGAATATGTTCTAAATTTAATCGCAAATGAAAAAACGGACGCCCTTACGCAATTTATTGCGGCTTAATTTCTGAGATATACTATTGAGCAGGTGAGTATCATGGAGGCTAGCGAAAGAAGCGAGGTTTTCTTTTTCCCCTATGATAGGGATAAGGCTTTCCTCAGAGGGTTGAGGACTCTTTTCTCTGGAGTAGCTAATGTTGTCTCTGTGGGTCATTCAGTGGCGGTGAAGGTTCACATGGGAGAATATGGCGGCAGGGCTGACCTTCGCCCGCCAATAGTACGCTGAGTATGTGATTGGATTAAAGAAGCCACACAGCTTATTGAAAAAATTTGGCTCTACAGTAGAAAAGGCGAAATAAGTTTTGGCATTTGAATCGGAATATTATTCAGGATTTAGGATTCAATCTCTGAAGGTTTGTGCGTGATTATTTAGGGCGCTATGCGGAGTAACATGGAAGATATTGACCTGGCTCGCTCTCTTTTGGAGAAAGAGAAATGGAATCTCGTCATAGTGAAGGAAGGGCGGGTTCTTTTCAGCTCCAGAGAGCGCGGAATAGCCCCCTTTTTCCGAGCTGTTCAGGGTATGGGAAAAAGTTTACATAATGCCGCAGTGGCTGATCACATTGTGGGCTTAGCCGTAGCTATGCTTTGCCTGTATGCTCGAATAGCCTCCGTATATGCTGGCATAGCGAGCCAGGGAGCACTTGATATGCTAAAGGGGCAAGGAGTTATCGTTAATACTGAGAGCACAGTTCCTTATATCTCTAACTACAATGGCACAGACTTGTGTCCTTTCGAAAGGATGGCAGGGAATTCAGAAAACCCAGCTCAGTTATTTTCCACATTGAAATCAATATTTGGAGGTCCCGATGATGCTGGAGAGGCATTCTCATAAGAAATTCTGGTTCGCCATTGTTATTCTGGCAATAGTAGGTCTTGTATTCTTTATCAACACGGGCTGGGTGACAGATGACCTGGATGAAGTACAAGCACAATTGACGAGCGTAGAGGCAGAATTAGCCACGACGCAAGCGGAACTGGCAGCGAGAGAAACTGAATTAGGCTCCCTGGAAGCCGAGCTCTTTAACTTGCTAACCAACTACGAGAGACTGACCACCGGCTATGGCTATGTGTTAAGAGACCCGAGCTACCGAGAGATGGGAGATTTCTTAGCCTGGGACACGATAAGTGAGAGAGAATATGTGGAAAGTGAGTATGTCTGTGTCGATTTTGCCGCGGATGTCAAGGCAAATGCTGCAAAAGAGGGGATTCGCTGTGCCTATGTCGTTATTGAATATCCTGAGGGAAGTGGCCATACTATCGTCGCCTTTGAAACTACCGATGAAGGCCTGGTCTTTATTGAACCGCAGTTTGATTGGGAGGTCGAGCCTGAAATTGGCAGGAGTTATTACCAATGCGTAAGCCCTCCGCCGGGCCATTATATGACCGAGCCTGGCTATGATGACACAATAACACGAATTACCGTCATCTGGTAAAGAAGTGTCAAGTTTGTTCCAGGTCAAGCAAGGAATCTGTGGATTGGCAGAGCAATGAAGTCAAGTGATTCTTATAGTAAAATAAGTCGGCATATAGTATTCATGTTGCTTATTCTTGCCCTGTTTCTCCTCCCTTTAACTGGTTGTTCTTGGTGGGGTGGTGAAAGCATCCTCCGCCTCTGGGATATCGGTCCTATAACGCTTGACCCGGCGATTTCTGCCGACACGACTTCTCATAGCTATGTCATGCAGATCTTCTCCGGCTTGGTTCGTCTTGACTATGAGCTGAACATAGCGCCCGATATTGCTGAGAGCTGGGAGAAAAGCCCTGATGGCAAAACATATACCTTCTACCTGCGCCAGGGGGTGAAATTTCATAGTGGCAGGGAGGTCGAAGCTGCCGATTTCAAATACTCCTGGGAGCGAGCTTGCGACCCCGATACTGGCTCTGGCACAGCTGCTACGTACCTGGGCGATATCATTGGTGCCAAGGATATGCTAGCGGGCAGCGCGGAGGAAATCTCTGGGGTCGAAGTCATTGGTGACTATATTCTTCAGGTTACCATTGATGCTCCCAAGGCTTACTTCTTGAGCAAGCTAGCTTATCCCACCGCCTTTGTGGTTGATAGGGCTAATGTGGAATCCGGGGAGGACTGGTGGCGCGGGCCAGACGGGACAGGACCATTTAAGCTAAAAGAATGGAAGGGAGGGCAGTGGTTGATTTTGGAGCGCAGCCAGATTTATTATGGCGAACCTGTCAAATTGGAGCAGGTCGTCTTTTACTTTCTGGCTGGTGTGCCCATGTCCCTGTACGAAACAGGGCAGATTGATGTAGTTCCTGTTTACTTGAATTACATTGACCGGGTGAGTGATGAGACTGGCCCGTTTTATCCACAGTTAGCTGTAACACCCGAGCTTAGCCTCTATTATATTGGCTTCAACACTGCCGAACCTCCTTTCGACGACGTTAACGTCCGACGCGCCTTTTGTCATGCTGTGAACAAAGAGCGTATCGCTAAGGTGATATTGAGGGACATGGTAAATGAAGCTGATGGTATTTTGCCGCCGGGAATGCCTGGCTATAACGAGGCTCTGGAGGGACTGGACTACGATGTAGAAAAGGCGATAGAGCTCATCGCCGCCTCGAGATACGGAGATGTATCGAACTTGCCTCCTATCACCCTGACTGTTGACGGCTATGGCAATTATATTTCCAGTTATCTGGGCGCCATCATCCAGGAATGGCAGCAGAATTTCGGCGTGGAAATCTCGGTGAGGCAACTGGAACCAGAGAATTTCATTTATAACTTAAAACAAGAGAAGGATGAGATGTTCATACTGGGCTGGATAGCTGACTACCCGGACCCGCATAATTTCCTGGATATCCTCTTCTATACCGGAAGCGAAAATAATATCTTTGAATACAGCAACCTTAGCCTGGATGCTTCACTTGACCAGGCAGCTATAGAACAGGATGGGGCTGTCCGCCTGGCTATGTACCAGCAAGCTGAGCAACTGGTAGTTGATGAAGCTCCTTGCCTCTCCCTGTGGCATGGCACCAACTATATCCTGGTAGAGCCCTATGTCAAAGGCTACGAACTCAGTCCCCTGGGTATTCCCGACCTGAGCCGCGTTTATATTGATAGGTAGTAGCGAGGTGATTTATTCCCCGCCGAGGGTGGCGGCATATGAAATGCCGCCCTATGTATCTTTAATCGTCCTCCTGGTATGCTGCAGAATGACATGCAGTAGTTGGTAGATAATCTCATAGTTACGCTGGGGTGGGGCGTGGTGTATAATGATAAGGGATGGAAAGGGAGGCGATGCTCTATGAGACACTCCCTGGTGGCAGGGTGAGGTGTCATGTTTGCCAGTGGAGGTGCCTTGTTAATCCCGGTAAGCTCGGCGTTTGCCGTATGCGTATCAATCGGAATGGCATGCTGTATAGCATGAATTATGCCGAGGTATCCTCAATGGCGGCCGACCATATTGAGAAAAAACCTCTATTTCATTTCTTCCCCGGCACCTATGCCTTCTCTTTAGGCACCTGGGGATGCAATTTCCACTGCAAGGGATGCCAGAACTGGGAGATTTCCTGTGTGGATATCCCGCGGAGTTCCCAGCAACTGCTTCCGGAAAGGGAGATAGAGCTAGCCAAGAGACATAATTGCCAGGGCATTGCCTGGACTTACAATGAGCCGGCGATTTGGTTTGAATACACGCTGGACTCAGCCAGGCTGGCTAAAGAAAATAATCTCTACACCGTGTATGTGACCAATGGCTATGCCACGCCTGAAGCTCTGGATACCATGGGCCCCTGGCTTGATGCCTGGAGGGTGGATGTCAAGGGCTTCACTGACGGGTTCTATCGGCAGCTGGCCAAGATTCCTCAGTGGTCGGGTATTCTGGACGTCACCAGGCGGGCTAAGGAGAAATGGGATATGCATGTCGAGGTGGTGACCAATATCATTCCGACGATGAACGACGACGAAGAGCAACTCACAAACATTGCTACCTGGATTCGAGATAACCTGGGTGAGCTTACTCCCTGGCACGTAACTCGTTTCCATCCCCTGCACGAATTTACCCAGCTGTCGGCTACTCCATTAGCTACTTTAGAGAAGGCATATAGAATTGGGAAAGAGGTGGGGCTGAAATTTGTCTATCTGGGCAATGTGCCGGGACACGAGTATGAGAATACCGTGTGTTATTCTTGTGGCAAGACAGTCGTTCGTCGCATTGGCTATGATACTCAGGTAGTGGGATTGGATGGCGCAAAGTGCAAGTTCTGTGGAACCGGGCTTAATTTCCGGACATGAGGGAGGTGATTATGGCAGAAGAGGGACTGCATCCTATAGTAAGACTGGCTAAGGAGGCTGTGGAAAGCTATGTCCGAGAGGGTAAAACGCCCAGGCCGAGGGAGTTAACTCCGGAGATGAAAGAGGGGGCGGGGGTTTTTGTTTCCCTTCATAAGCATGGGCAATTAAGAGGATGTATCGGCACCTTTGGGCCGACTAAAGATAATGTGGCTGAAGAAATCATTGCCAATGCTATTAGCTCATCTACCATGGACCCTCGCTTTCCCCCCGTAACTGCAGCTGAGCTTGATGACCTGGAATATAGCGTGGATATTCTTACTGAACCTGAGCCAGTCACAGATATCAGCCAGCTTGACCCTAAGGAATATGGCGTTATCGTAGAGAGTGGTTGGAAAAAGGGACTTTTGCTGCCTGATTTGGAAGGTGTAGATAGCGTTGAGGAGCAAATTGCTATTTGTCGGCTCAAGGCAGGAATATCAGCCAGCGAGCCGGTTAAGCTCTATCGCTTTCAGGTAAGAAGATTCAAGTAATAGGTCGTGATTACCAATAATGGACAGAATGCCTCTTTTTGATCTGCCTGAGGAAAAAGATTTGCCTCATAGTATGCCCCTGGCGGCAAGGATGCGACCGCAAACCTTTGACGAGTTCGTGGGGCAGGAGCATTTAGTTGCTGTGGGACGGGTGTTCCGAAAATGTATCGAGGCAGACCAGCTGCCCTCTATGATTTTCTGGGGACCGCCGGGCAGCGGCAAGACAACTCTGGCTCACATTATCGCCAATATCACCAGAGCACAGTTCAGTTCTTTGAGTGCCGTCAGTGCCGGCGTGGCTGATATGCGGAAGGTTATTGGAGAAGCTAAGAAAAGGCTAAAACTATCAGGACAGAGAACCATTCTTTTCATTGATGAACTCCACCGTTTTAATAAGGCACAACAGGATGCCGTATTACCTTTCGTGGAAAATGGTACAGTGACTTTCATCGGCGCAACCACGGAGAACCCCTCCTTCGAAGTTATCGCTCCGCTCCTTTCTCGCTGCCGGGTTTTTCGATTGAATCTGCTCAGTGATGAGGATGTCAGGCTCATCGTGAAGCGAGCTATCAAGGATAAAGAAAGAGGACTGGGAGAGTTCCAGATTAGTATAAGTGAGGAAGCCCTGGACCACCTGGTGACCGCGTCCAACGGGGATGCTCGGGTGGCTTTGAATGCTTTAGAGATGGCGATATTTGCAGCTTTGCCTGATAGTGAAGGCTTGCGGTCAATAGAGTTGTCGGCCATTGAGGAAGCGTTGCAGCACCGTGCTTTGCTCTATGATAAGAGTGGTGACCAGCATTATGACCTGATTTCGGCACTGCATAAATCGTTGCGCGGCTCCGACCCGGATGCTGCCTTGTACTGGTTGGGACGTATGATTGAAGCTGGGGAAGACCCTCTCTACGTAGCCCGTCGCTTGGTGCGCTTCGCTTCCGAGGACGTTGGCGTGGCTGACCCTCAAGCACTGGTGATAACGGTAGCCGCCCAGCAGGCAGTGCACTTCGTGGGCTTACCTGAAGGTAACCTGGCCCTAGCACAAGCAGTGGTCTACCTGGCAGTCGCGCCCAAAAGCAACTCGTTATACCAGGCTTACTCCCGGGTTAAACAGGACATCCAGCATGGCCGAAATGAGCCTGTGCCACTCCATTTGCGTAACCCGGTAACCGACCTGATGCGCAAGACGGGATATGGGAAGGGCTATAAATATGCCCACGGTTATCCCAACCATTTCGTCAGGCAACAGAACCTGCCGCCTTCTCTTCAAGGAAAACGCTATTATGTCCCCGGTGACCAGGGCTATGAAAAAGAGATTGCAGCCAGGTTACAGAAGTGGTGGAAAGAAGAAAAAGGCTAGCTTATCCAAACATACCAGATTTTAGGGTAAAATAAATTGAGCAACTACATTTTTTGAAAAGTCTCCATCTGAGAATGTTTATAGTCAATTGCAGAACTCCTTGTAATACTCCCTTCCCTGGCGGGAGAGTTAGATCTGTCCTGAGCGAAGTCGAAGGAGGGAGGGGGAGGCATAGTAGAAATTTCTTGTGGTGTGCTATAATGCGGGACATAGCTGAAGAGAACTCAGGGATGAGAAGTGTGTATTGACCAGTGCGGAAATAACAAGGGCGTAGTTTTGCATTCCTGCATTATTTCTCATATTGTTGCTATCACGAATAGATTGGTCCTGCTGACGTCGCTTTTTCCTGGCAAAAGAAAGCTGGAGGAATACTCTCGCCTGCCCATCTCTTCATCTGGCAAAGGAAAGGAGGTACGCTTTGGCTAAGTTTTTCCTAACCCCCAGAAGTGTGGAGTTTTATGAACTGTTCGAACAAGAGACGAGTAATCTGGTCGTTGCCGCAGAAAAACTGGTTGACCTCTTTGACAATTATGAAGATGTGGAAGCAAAAGCAAAAGAGCTTAAGGAGTTAGAACATAGAGGCGACGTCATAACGCACGAGATAATACAGAGGTTACACCGCACCTTTGTCACTCCCATTGACAGAGAGGATATTACTCTCCTCGCCCAAAGCCTGGATGATGTCATGGATTTCATCGAGGCTGCGGGCAGAACTGCCCACCTTTATCGTATTGCTCAACCTACGGAAAGAGCCCAAGAGCTAGCCCGAATCGTAGCCAAGGTAGCCTACAAGCTGAATGAGGTCATGCCTCGTTTGCGCCACCGTGACCAGTTCCCATGGATTCTCAAGCAGTGTGTGGAGATCAATACTCTGGAAAACGCGGCCGACGACGTGCAACACGCTGCCCTGGCCGAGCTGTTCGAAGTTTGCCATCTTGACGCATGTGAGGTAATTAAATGGCGCGAAATCTATGAACACCTGGAAAGCGCCACCGACCGGGGGGAAGATGTCGCCAATGTCCTTGAGGGCATAGTATTGAAGCATGCCTGAGTTTGCTCTGCTGGTTCTGGTAATTGCGGCAGCCATCGGCTTTGGCGTGGTTAACGGTTTTAATGATGCTGCCAATAGTGTGGCTGCTTCGATTGGCTCCCGGGCTATTTCACCTCGAAACGCCATAATACTGGCTGCCTTTTGTAACTTCGCCGGTACCGCTACCGGCCTGGAGGTTGCCAGAACCATCGGCAAGGGAATTTTAGAGCCTGAGGCAATCTCATATTTAACACTGATTGCTGCTTTAGCCACGGTTATCGTCTGGGGAACCATAGCTACTCGCTTAGGTCTGCCGATAAGTATAAGCCATAGCTTTGTCACCGGGCTGGCAGCGGCGGGCGTAGTGGTGGTGGGCAGGGAGGCAGTGATATGGAGTGTCCTGCAACGGATTGGGGCATCAGTGGTTGCTGCTCCTACCTTGGGCTTCATCGGTGGCTTTGCCCTTATGGTTGTCCTGCTCTGGGCATTTCGCCGAAGCGCTCCATCCAGGATGAGAGTTGTCTTCAGCCGTCTGCAGTGGCTTACTACCGCTTTTTTAGCTTATAGCCA
>JAUVXS010000060.1 GCA_030603485.1 Dehalococcoidia bacterium | reverse complement strand
GACACAGAATACATACCTTTACTTAGACCGCTTCTGTTCACAGTAGTCTATCTAGGCTACAAACCAAGAATCACTTCGGAGCGATTCGACTCAGGAGAACAGCGGATTCAGAAGATTTGTAATTTGATTACAACATCCAAGTTTAGTATACATGACCTCTCAAGAACACAAGCCAAGCGAAGGGGTGAGGTTTACAGGCTTAATATGCCCTTCGAATTGGGAATAGATATTGGCTGCAGATTGTTCAAAGAAGGTGAGGCACGAAGCAAGATCTGCTTGATTCTTGAGAAGAAATCATACGAATATCAAAAGGCACTGTCTGACCTTTCTGGCGTGGACGTGAAAGCACACGGCGAAGATGCGCAGAAGGTTATTAGGGAGGTAAGAAACTGGTTTGTAACGAACGAGCTAGGCACAGCAACCAGCCCTGCCAAAATATGGGAGGATTTCAACGAATTCATGGCTGACTTCTATCAAGAAAGAGAGAAGGAAGGATATAGAGAAGAAGATTTGCAGATGATCCCAATTCCTGAATATGTCAACTTCATTAATGCTTGGCTGGCGCGAAGGGAGAGGCACGGATCTCAGACAAAGCTTGCTGAGAAGTCATAACTGCATCAAGAGATTAGCACTACTAATCCAACAAAGTGAGTAAATGGTGAGTAGCACGGTTCGGTCTTTAAGCTGCTCCGGGAAATGGTATCTCTTCAGTTGGTTCATATGGATAGATGGTTCCTTTCTCTAAAAGAAATACCCATAGGTTTGTTGCCTTTCTCAAAGCCTGAGGCAACCTCTCACTGAAATTGTATGCCCATAAATAGTCGTTAGCTAGCGCGAGGCCTAGGCGCGTCGACGGAGTGTCAAAGTAGGACATTGCACTAGCTACAGCTCGGTCAAAGTTATTTCTGTGGGTTGAAGCCCTTCCTTTTCCTAAACCCTTACACTCGATTTTCCAGATGCCTTCATGAGAGCGAGCAACGATATCCGGGCCTCGGGGCTTGAACATTTTCTTGTCAAACGGCATGCTCTCGGCGTTAAACGCTTTTCTAATGTCTTCTTTCTGGTAGTCAACCGGAGGTAGTCCATAGCCTCCTGCGACTGAAATTGCCTCTATGTTCCAGTCATTTCTAACAAGCCAAACTGTTGTGGCAATAAGCACCTCTAGTTCAGAAGTAAGTATCGGCATTTCGTACCCTCCTTCACATTCTGCATTATTATCATGACGCATCTCTTGTGCCGCATCCTCAGGACAGTATACAGAAAGCATGCCGTATGTTCCATAGGGGAATTCTTCCAGCTTTCAGCCCTCTTTCAATGTGTATGCGCGACTTTGTCAGCAATTTGAGTTAAACAATTGTCAGTATTGTTGGATCACAATCCGTGACATAGTGCAATTCGTTATTTCGCAGCTAGCCTTTAACGGAAATGGGGCATAGATTCACCAATACATGTATATGGTTTCGGCGATGGTATAATATGGAGCAATGATGTGTGGAGTAGCTGATTTATGCCGCAAACGAGACGATCTCCCATAACCAGATTCGCATTACCTAAATTTCACGAGAGCTTTCATGGTTTACTCAGTGTTCAAGCCTTTATAACGCCTTTTAGTCGTTTGCTACTGGAGACCATATACGAGAGAATAATGTGGTTTGGCCGCACGAAACATGACTACCATGTTTTTGAAAAGACAGCCCGCGTAGCGTACCATTTCCTTGAGGATGGTGGCAAAGCTGATCCCAAAGCCGTAGCAAAGCAGTTCTATGCGGTGATCAACAAGGTTATTCCTGCTCTGAACGATAGTTGCCGAGCCCAGATAGAAGTTGATCAAATACCAAAGGATGATGCAGACGGCCAGATTGAAAAATACCTAAACTACTATAAAGTTATGTACGAAGGATTACTTCCTTTCGTCTGCGCTCCGATTATCCATGCTTTCGGTATTGCAAAGAATATTCAGGACAAAGCATTTACCCCCAGCATAAACGGGAAAATAAACCTAAACACAATTATCACAATGAACGAAAGGCTTGTATATTCTGAGAACAGGCTTGCCATCGGTCTCAATAGCCATGTAAGAAATGCCTATGCCCACAATAATTATAGAATTCTTGATGACGCAAAAGTAAAGATATGGGATCGAAATTGGGGGCCCGAAATCTGGCAATTGGATCAGTTGATCCAGCTATGTGATCAGTTGTGGGTCAATGCATTGGGAATCACCTGCGCCCTTGTACTATATGATATCAACAACAACTGGACCGTAAGAGCTAGAGGGTGGCTGTCCCCTACAAAGGCTCCGTACCTCCGACGTCAGGAACTACATGCGGCAGTAGAAGCTATCGCAGGCGAACTTGGTTTCTATTTGGAAAAGGTAAAGGCATCGTCTAATGGAGTCTCTATTACACTGTCTACAAAACCAAGAGGAATCGACCAAGAAGGTAAATTATATATGGGATACAAAAGCCATACAGAGTTGTTTATGATACCTGTGTGGTATGAGGAAAAGAGAGTCATCGACCAACTTATGATGATTCTTCATCAGCTTACACCGTACTTTGAAGCCCAGAACGAAGTATCTATTAATGTGTTGTCTTGCGAGGGTACATCTCTCAGTTCACTGATCACAGACTTCTCCACTTTTATCGATCTACAGCTTGAAGATACGAAGCCAGAGACTGTGGAAGCCATAAGGCAGGCTTTCAAGACCGACACCTTAGGAGATTGTGTCACTTTTGTAGAGAAAGAAGGTACTCCCAGATTCGTTGGACGAGGACCTGCGAAGCCTGATGATTCCTAATCCTATTTGATAGGACAAAGGAGGAACAGCGTCCAAAGTTCATAACCATATGTTTGTTGTTGCTAAACCAACAAAAAGCCAGATTGTTGCCACACGAACGAAACAAAGTCAACAGTACTTTATTTAGGACCTTTTAGGCTAACAAATGGTTACTAAGCTATCCATTCATCTTCTTGGGTAAGATTTCGGGTAACACTCTGTCCATTTGAAATTCCCTTAGTGATGGGTTAACCTACAACTATTAGAAATATATGGACATCCCTTTCTCAAGATGGCACCCGACAATCAAAAAACGGAGGTCACGCAGACATTTCGATCCAAACCTACCCATAGCACCAGAGGCTCTGGTAGTTCTGAATAAGGTCTGTAACCAGTTTGCTCCATTTCCCCATGCTCGGTCACGTCCTGCAATTGAATCGGCAAAGAGTGTTTTCAAGGGCAATCGTGTTGACGGCGTGAGCGTGGAGAACTATAGGCAATAGCTGCCGATTAGCATGGAAAAGAGAGAGAATTCTGCCAAGGAAGGACCGAGCTTCGGCCGTGACTGGACACAAGGAAACATCTTAGGCAATGTCCTAAGGTTATCTTGGCCCATGGTCGTAAGCCAGACTCTTACTGCACTCGGCCCCTTCGTTGATCTGATATGGGCAGGCAGGCTGGGGCCCGTCTCGATGGCCGCAGTAGCGATTGGCGGTATTACCATCGGCTTGGTAGTAACGACAGTAATGGGTCTTGTGATGGGTACGAGGGCGATGGTTGCCCGTTTCATCGGTGCCCGTGATGTTAGGACTGCCAATCATGTGGCACAGCAGAGTCTCGTCATAAGTCTTGGCTTCTCTATAGCGATGGCGGCGGTAGGCTTTTTCTTCACCGAGGCAATTCTGAGCTTTCTTGGACTGGAGGCTGATGTTATTGCTGTCGGGACACCATATATCCGCCTCATGTTTATTGGCTCAGCATCAGTAGCCTTCCGTATGACGTCCGAGGGTATTCTGCAGGCCTCAGGCGATAGTGTGACCCCGATGCGGGCGGCTATCGTCTACGCTGTTCTTCGTGTCACTCTTTCTCCTCTCCTTATCTTCGGGAATGAAATGGTCTCCTGGTGGATATTCCCCGCCATGGGCATCAACGGTGCTGCCGTGGCTATGATCATCGCCTATAGCCTGGCAACAGTCATCATGTTATGGGTGCTCTTTACTGGTCGCTCTAGGCTTCGGCTGACTTTGAGCAACTTCCGCCTTGACCTTAACATCATCTGGCGCATCTTCAGGATTGGGTTTCCTGCCCTTGTCTCAATGATGCAACAGAACCTGGCACAGCTTGTTTTCGTGCGCATTATCGCTCCCTTCGGCACCATTGCTGTCGCCGCCCACGGAATAGTGCAACGGGTGGAGATGATGATCATGATGCCAGCTTTTGCGCTTGGTATGGGCGCTGGCGTATTGGTGGGGCAAAACCTGGGGGCAGGGCAGCCAAGGCGAGCCGGGAGGAGCGCCTGGCTGGCACTCGCTCTAGTGGAGGCTATTGTCGTCACTTGTTCCCTGGCAATATTATTGTGGCCTGAGGCAGTCGTTCGCATCTTCAATTCGGAGCCGGATGTGGTGGCAACGACCAGTTCTTTCCTCAGGATAGCGGTCGCCGGTTACGTTGTAGTGGGGTTTATGGCGGTATTCATGATGAGTCTGAATGGTGCCGGAGATACCGTACCGACAATGATTTTTAGTGTGGTAATGACCTGGTTAATAGCTCTGCCCCTGGCATACTATTTGCCACAGATTACTGACCTAGGTATCTATGGAGTGCGATGGGGGATAGCGTCTGCCATGGTCTCTGGTGCGATCAT
This sequence comes from Dehalococcoidia bacterium, assembly GCA_030603485.1. Classification (GTDB taxonomy): domain Bacteria; phylum Chloroflexota; class Dehalococcoidia; order GIF9; family AB-539-J10; genus RBG-13-51-36. The sequence continues at coordinate 5,395 of JAUVXS010000060.1, read as the reverse complement.
GTACACTATATATTTTGTGTTAGGGAGGTGGAAGCGCAAAAAGGTATAGCTGGACATTATTTGCATCCAGTGTAGATCCAACTGAAGATGCATCATACACTCTGGCCCTCTATGATAACATTAACTTGTTTTGTGACCTCATTACACAAATCAGGAATATTGTATTGTGACCATGCCACATCAAACACTCACGCTAAACGGGAGAAATCCTATGCTATTTTGTGAGAGCAATCCAGATCAACTTCACTCGCTTGAGGACTTATGGTATATTGACCGGTAAGTAAGAGCATTACTGGGACGGTTCGGAAGAATGGCACGAAAGGATAAGAGCCGACGGTCGTCTGGGCGCAAGAAACCACAATCAAGACAAACGAGAAGTTTGTCAACGAAGAAGAAGCTGCTGATCGTGTTAGGTGCCGCCGCTGCCATCGCCCTCATAGTGGTGATTGCCAGAATGCCTGCTCAGGAAGGGGAGAATGTTCTATCATCAAAACCCAGGATCTACTCAGCCCCGCCAGCGATGACAATCGGTACTGGTAAGCAATACACGGCTACAATTGAAACGGAAAGGGGGAATCTGGTTCTGGAGCTATTCGCCAGAGATGTTCCAATGACAGTGAACAACTTTGTATTCCTAGCTCGCGATGGATTCTATGATGGCCTTACGTTTCACCGGGTTATCCCTGGCTTCGTCGCTCAAGGAGGATGCCCCATTGGCGACGGCACTGGTAATCCTGGCTACCAATTTGACGATGAATTCAGCGAGCATACCCATGTCACAGGTGCGCTATCGATGGCCAACTCGGGGGCCAATACCAATGGCTGCCAATTCTTCATCACGTATACACCTCAGCCCCATCTCGATGGCAAGCATTCGGTATTTGGTCAGTTAATAGAGGGCATAGATATCCTTGAGATTATTGAGTCAGGTGATGTCATAACCCGGATAACTATAGAGATTGAAAGAGAATAGGACCACCCGAGGATGGTCCTATTCTCATCTTGGAAGGTCCCTGTTTAGACAGGGCACCTCCCGCAACTCTCACTCATAGACACACCTCCTTTCTGAAGGCTCACCTGAAACTGTCAACCCCTACCCGCCTTCAGACATATTATACAAGAAAGACATCATTAGTCACAGCGCTACACAATCTGGCTTATTGTTGAATCATTGGGGGCTAATGTCCTCGGATGTAAATTCTTGTTAAATTGGCAGTATCTTGATAAGATTCAACTAGCTTGTTCTCAAAGACGAAATCTAAACTAGAAGATACCCGTAATATTCTGGATCAACTCAATCGAGCTAGTGATGCGTCTTCATTCAGGGCGCTGTTCAACTCTTTCTTGAACTCAGCCAGAGCAATAACTAATGCACTACAGAAAGAAGGTAATGATATTCCTGGATTCAATGATTGGTATGTACTGAAGCAGAAAGAAATGAGAAATGATGAACTACTGAGGTTCATTCAGCTTGCCAGGGTACAGGATTTTCACAAAGGTGAACATACATTGGACTTTTCAACGGCCATCATAGAATTTTCAACTGATCAGGCTGGCTCACCACCATCTACTAATGCAGCAATAGTCATAGGGGCGGACGGACCTTTTTGGCTCGTTGATAAAGGAACGCCGCGTGAACGCCGAATTCCGATCAAAAAAGGTGGCAATTGGGCTACAAGAGTTGGGATTAAAAATGCTCCGACTAAGCATCGGGGAGGGACGTTAGAAAGAAATGATCCGATTACAATCTGCCGTGTTGCGTTGGTTTACTTTAGCGAATTGGTGCATGAGGCGATGCAATTATTTGGTTCTTGAACATTGCCGCAAGGCGTATACAACAGCATGTCCTTCGTGAAGTCAAGATTACAATCTGATGCATTGTGTACTTTTCCAGTCGCTTTTAAGCGCTAAGGGATAAATTCAATTCCGCTCTGGCTTAAGTCCTCTTTCCTTCTTTAAGGCTTAAGAAGTCCGAGTTATATTCCTCAATTAAGCCGGCATCGGCAAAGCTGAAGTAGCGATTCTCGCCTATTATGATGTGGTCCAGGACCTTAATCTGGATAGAGGGGTGGGACCCATAACACCAGGGTTATTGGCCCGAAAATGGCCGTATAAAGGGTTACGACTGCCAGCTCAGGAAAGGATAGGCCACGTCGTCAACGATATTCCAGCTATGGGAAGGGTCAGTCTGGCTTAGAGCGACTGCGATTATGTCCCACGCCGCCCCTGAGAAGGTGGCGATGTCCTGCATTTCCGCCGTGGTCTTGCCCGTCCCGCCATCCGAAGTAGCTTGCCCGCTGGTTTCGATATCCCAGAAGGAGTCGCTCACAGTGCCATAAGCATTGTCTCCCACCAGACCGCCAACGCTCGAATTGCCACTCACGCTGCCAGTGGAATAGGACTTGCTCACAGAGGCGACATTTCCTCCATTTCCTCCCGCCAGACCGCCAACTGACGAATTGCCAGTCACGCTGCCTGTAGAATAGGAGTTGCTCACAGTGTCAAAGTTCCATCCCACCAGGCCGCCAACTGACGAATTGCCAGTCACGCTGCCGGTGGAATAGGAGTCGCTCACAGGGCCGCCACCCTCAAATCCCACTAGACCGCCAACGCTCGAATTGCCACTCACGCTGCTCGTGGCATAGCAGTTGCTCACAGTGCCGGCACCACTCCCCACCAGGCCACCAACACCCGAGGTGCCAGTCACGTTAGCGCTGGAATAGGAGCCACTCACAGTGCCCTTCATAGTAAATCCCACCAGACCACCAACACTCCCCTTGCCCGTCACATCGGCGTTCATTACGGTAGCATTCTCGATGACCCCTCCCTCCGTGACAGCACCAAAAAGCCCGACTCTATCCTCGTCAGGGCGGTTGATAAACAGGTCGCTTATCTTGTATCCCTGACCGTCGAAAGTCCCTTCGAACCCTTCTCCAACCCATTGCTGACCATCCCAATGCCTGTATCCAATTGGCTGCCAGCCCTTTCCCTGATTGGCTGTCGGGCTCGCCAGCTCTGTATAACCGGCAGTAGTGGCATCGAGATCATTCATCAGAATGTGATGACCGCGCAAGTTGTCCCTGACAGCATCCAAATCATACCAAGTCCGTATTTCCAGGTTTTGGGAAGGAGGACCAGAGCCTACCACCATCCCGGCAATTAAGGCTACCGTAATCAAAAAGGCTACCGTAATCAAAAAGATGCTAACTCTTGGCATGTAACAGTTCAGTTTTCCAACATTTGCGGCAGTGCTGGGCTCGTTGGCAGGTTTACGCCCCTTGAGCACTCCGCCGATAATGGCGAGGACCCCGGGAAACAGCATAATACCGGTCAGTGCCATAAGCACCCCTCCAGCCACACCCCATTTAAACCCAGGTTCGCCCCTCTTCGTCCTCCTCCAGGCAGCGCGGGCGAGAACCCAGCCGGGGAGTCCGAGAAAGACAACCAACATAAGAAGCAGCTCGGACCACCAAAATTCAGGCTGTATTGCAGGAACCCCTCTATTAATAACCACAGCTAGAAGGAATAGCACAGCCACTGGTACCCAAATTACTAACCCCAGAATGAAGCTGAGCAGCAATACCGGACTACCTTTTCCTGCTTCTGCCAATTCTTTCCCCCGAAACCTATCCCACAAGAAGCCGGTCAGTGCGCCAAAGACCAGAGCGGATATAATACCAGCCAATGCCAGACTAACCGATGACAGGACAACCGCTCCACCACCGCAATAAGTCCAAGAAAAGCTGCCATCGGTAGGCCATCCAGGGGTTATGTAAATAATCCCAACTGCACTGAGTACCCAGACGAACGCCGAGAGCACCACTCCCTTTTTAACGCTGGCGGTGCCGGGGAGGAAATTGTACAGGGCTGCGAAAACCACCCCGAATACGATTCCGCGGCCTATATATTGAAAAAGGAAAGAGATCACGGATGAGGGATCCGTTAAAGCCGCTAATGAGAACAGGGGGGTAAGTCCAGCTCCGTATAAAAAGTGAGGGACGGACAAAGGATTATTTTGGTAAATTGCTCCCAGTATCGCAGGGATAACCATGTAGACAATTCCGACGACTACACCAGCTTTGATACCCCGTTTGAAATCAGCCATTTTCCTCTTCCTTGACTATTCACATTTTTCTTTTTACACTAAGGAAGATTATTATAGCATGGGATTACCCAGGGATGAATTATAATGAAAAGTAAAAATCCAATAGTTATAATCATTTTCGCTGGTCTGGCCATTATCGTCGCTTTTGCCGCCTATACCTTTCTCAAACCGGAGCCCGAGACCAAAATCCATTCCGCAACTTACGGTTATTATTTCCAAGAATCTAGAGTGGGAGAGCTACAATTCTCCTCAGTCAACAACAGGACTTATCAATTCGAAGGAGAGTTCTCCATAAATATCACCATGGGAGAAGTTGGAAGGAATTTTTATGGAGAGGTTGGAGACTTCAAGAATTCAGTGCCTCGATCCACGTCTTTGGGATGGAGTTACGGTGACTCTTCTCCGCCACTTCCGACGTCAACAGACACGACCATTTTTGTTAGCGTAACCATGCAAATGACGTTCTTATTACCACCCGAACGCTGGGGGGGCATTCATGTGGGGTACTCAGCGCAATTCACCTCGATGACCCCTTATAGTTTACCGATGCTAAACGTAGAGATGACTGCCATCGGGAAAGAGGACATTGTGGTTCCCTCCAGCACCTACGAGAATTGTTTCGTGGTGAATGGAACACAACCTGAGATGAATCTAGAGGTGACACTCTGGGTAACCGAGCAAGGTATTGTGCCCCAGGCAGAAATTACTATGGCTGTGCAGGGCGTTGACTCTCTCACGTTAACAATAAAACTTGAACATCATGAATAAAAAAATGATCGAATTCCTTAGCTCCATCCCCAAAATATCTATCACCCGTTTAACCGTGGACGAAAGCTAAAACTCCCAGATAGCTTATTAAGGTCGTTAAATCCTGCTCTGGCTTAAGCTCTTTTCCCCTCTTTAAGGCTTAAGAAATCCGAGTTATATTCTTCAATCAAGCCGGCGTCGGCAAAGCTGAAGTAGCGATTTTCGCCTGTGATGATGTGCTTTATCGCCTACTGCAGCACAGTACGTCGCCTAATTAGTAACAACATGACGTTCTGTGTGATATGCCTGATTACCGTTGCCCCAACTGACTTTGAGGCACTAATCAAAACATAGGCGGTCTTTCGCGGTGGCTAAGGTGTTTTACCTGTGGGTTGAAACGGGGAGCATGTTTCATTCTACCGGGATTATTGCGGACCCTACAGAGTTATTCTACGCCAGCTGGCCAAGGTACTCGATAAGCCGTCCCATTAAATTATCATAGCTCTTGGCCTCATTTCTCCTTATTTCCTCTATATCCGCTCC
>JAUVXS010000091.1 GCA_030603485.1 Dehalococcoidia bacterium | reverse complement strand
ATAAAGTCAAGGAAGGACATGCCATGCGCGATATACTTCTTAGCTATGCTAACCACCAAGCGCAGGTTTGCTTCAGTGAGGTGCCTTTCTGCTGCTTCTGCTTCGGTCCTCACCTTTTCAAAGTAAGCTTTGAACTCACTGCTATGAGAATCGCGTTGAGACAGGAACTTGTTGTTAGTCAGGAGGGCCTTTAGTTTTTGCCATGAAGGTTTATCTCTAGCCAGGAGCTCTGGCAATTGCGGGGGCAAAAGTTGACTGTTTATGGAAAGATTTACTATGGTTTCTTCGGCCACAGTGGTTCCTTTGTCTATTCCCTCAGCGATTGCCGATATTAACGTTGGGTCTATAACAACGTCGATGGCGGAGCGAAATTCAGGATTCTTGATCGTCTCTACCACATTGTTGGAGGGATCGATACCAATACGCTCTTCGACAATCTGAACAACGGGATATGCCTTGGATAATTGAGAAATTACGTGAATAACTATGTCAACGGGTAAAGGGAATTTCTTGTATTTCCTGAAGTGGTTATCCTTGAGCCTTTCTACGTATCTACCCAGCTCTATCTTCCGGCATAGTACCTTCTCTTCGTGAGCTGTAAGCAGCGGCACCCTGCCGAGTTCCTGAAGATACATACGAGTTGAGTCGTCAATTACCTCGTATTCCCCTATTGCTGCCGGAGGCTTGCTCTCTTCAGCTTCATCGGGAAGGAATTCTTCGATTTCTTCTTTCTCTTCAACTTCCTCGACTATGGCGCTGACATCTTCAACTCTGGCTTCATCGCTGAGTAAGCTTTCAGCCAATATCTCATCACTATCCAGGTTGATGCTTCTTCCTTTAGCCATTGTTATTTCTCTTTCTTGAGGAAGACCTGCTGAAGTTGTTGCCCGGAATTTGTGGCTGTGTTAATTTGTTGGGGGAAATTCAGCCCTTGGCTTGCTTGCCTTGCCAGACTGCCTTCCAGTCGCTCTTAATTGTAGCACAACGTCCGTAGTTTGACAAAGAGCCGATTGCTCACTCCTTCAGTAGACCAGCTCTGCCCGTGTCTCTTGAATCTCTCACCCGTTCTGGTCGGAGAGGAGGTATCTCTTGGCAACGAAAAGTTATGTCGCAACTATTCTCCACGGGACGCTAGTGGCTTTGGCTTCAAGGAGATTGCACAAATGTCAGAAAAGTTGGGTAACAACACAGGCAAATGTTCAGTTTTAATATATCAGCTTCCCTTGCGATACCAATCCTGTCTAACCAAGCCGAGCTACACATACCTCACCATTTTCTATGACGACGGTCATTGTCCGTCGGCAGGTAGGGCAGGTGAGTGGCCCTCTGTAGTTAGCTTTAGATGGCTCCAGAGGGATGCTTTTACCACAGCCCAAGCAGATTACTCCTGAGGAGCTTCGTGAACCAGCTTGGTGCTGTCGCTTATGGCTGGCTAGCTGCTCTATATTATCGAATTCAATTCCGCAGGTAACACACTTATAACGCATTTCTTTCCTTAGCACATTCTCAATGTCTCAAATTACCCAGTTACTAAGTTCATTATCTTACAATTATAACAGGCTATTGCCCCCTGACGAATAATTTAGGCTTAGGCTTAACAAAATCGCTACAAAGTGCAGCGACGTAACAAAACAAGCTTCTGTTGCCCGAGCTGCACATTATGGACTAATGTTCATCTCCTAAGCCTACTTTGGATAGCGTCACTCTCCAGTTCTCTGATAGCATCGGCAGCAACCCAGTGAGCAGCCTTCGAGTCAAGTCGCTTGATTTCCTTGGCAGTATTTATTGCGGCTTCGTTCAAATTGAGGTTCCTTTTCCCAATGTTCCTAAGAGCCCAGTTCACTGCTTTCTTGACGAAGTTACGCTCGTCCGTAGCCCCTCGTATTATTACGGGAAGCAATTCGATGAATTTCTCATCGCTCACCTTCTTATCATGCCATGCCAGACAAGCTATCAGCGAAAAGGCAGTCCTTTTGACAAACTCTTCTTTCCGCTCAGACCAATCGACAATCTTCTTCCAGGCTAATTGGTTTTTTTCAAAAAGATTCATGCATACCTGGTCGCAGACATCCCACGAATTAATTCCTTTCACCCAGTCCTCCATCTGCTCTTCAGTTAGCTTAGCAGGATCACCCACCATCGCAGCCACGATCCTTGCTTCAGTTATCCCAGTTCTCCACAAATCTAGTGCCAGCTTGTGATCTCTCCCTATCTCTTTAGCCAGTCTTCTCATATCCGGAACCGAGACGCCTAATCTCTGTTCAACCGTCATCCCGTATTTAGCCATACCTTTTAACTGCTCTGGCTGAGCCTTGCTCTGGAGTTTGTCAAGCACATCCTTCATAGAAGCCATTGTTACCCCCTATGCAATTCCCTCAAGATTACCAACATAACATCTTGAATTACAAAGGTCTATTAATCAATGCTGATGGTTATAAGTGTTCCTCACTAGCTGTTACGTGTGCAACAAGACAACACGCCCTATTGTGACTCAGCCAAATCTTTTGCATATTGAGTGGAGGGATAGCCATATTCTCTTTCCTGGTAAAAACAAACCTCTGTTCCTTGGCAACCAAGAGCCTTCTTACAGTTCTTGCCGCAAAATCTACGACCATTTACCTCCGTGGTAGATAATTTAAGGCTGTGTCACGAGACAATCAATAGTCCAACCAATGTAAAGGCAGCGATAGGTGGCAGAGCCGGCATCGGCTTCCCTTTTAAAAATATTGCCTGAATCGCATAGACGCTAACCAATCCCAGTAATCCAAGCGCTGCAATAATAGCTGCCGGAGCTAGGCCCTGGGCAAAATAAACGGAGGCCGTAAGCAGACAGGGGAAGGCGATGTCGCCACCGCCCAGTATGGAATATTCCCTGTCGGCGGGATTCACCTCTATCATCTTCTCTCCGTGTTTTTTCAAGTTGAAGTTCCACTCAGAATAGTCTTTAGGAATGATTAGTGCGGGCAAGGCATTTATTTGCGATAGCCTGTCTGCCATCCAGAGCATAAATCTGAACCGAACCGCCAGGAAGTCATAGATTGCGAGTGCTAAAATAATAGCCATCGCGGTCCACGGTGTAATAAAGCGACCGAAAACTGCTCCTAAACTACTAACCGCCAGAATCAATACCAGGTTATGTAACCAGACAAGTGGTATCAAGTACCAAAATGTTCCAAACACGACAGCGATGGCGACAGCTACTGGAAGGGGCAAGTAGAACACAGTTGCGATGAATGCGCCCCAACTAAACAGAAGGGCAAACAAGAGTCTAAGAACAACCTTTAAAGCTGCAAGTGGAATTCGGGAGAGCGTAAATCCAAGCACGGCTGCCGCCGCAAGAATATAGATTAAAATTGGTCCTAACGCTGATTGGGCTGGGACTTCGATAACCTCCCCAGAGGGTAATGTCACTTCCCCAGGCCACCATGATATCGCCTCTGATGGCTGGGTCGGGATATCTATATCATTTTCATCCAGGAATGGATCTATACGGGGAGTAACAAGAAGGATGAGCACTTGAGCGACTACAAAAAGAAGAAGGCCCCAATAGACCGTATTCAGCCTTACCGGCCTCTTTGTGCTCATATAGGGGGTATTCTACATCGAAGAAAGCTCGATGTCGAAGTATCGCTGTGATTAGCAACCCGGGCAAACTGAACGATGTGAGTAAATGTGTAAGAATGCAAATCTGTTATGTACAAGACGCGATATTTTGAACTGGCAATAATTTCATGTCAGCTTCATCAGGTATTTTTCGTAATCGTCAACCTGGTACTTCTTGCCTCGAGCAATGACTCTGAAATTTTCTCCCTCAAGTAGTTTCTTATGCGCTTCTTGTCCACCGGGGTATTTTTCATTCAAAAAACCATCTGCTTTGAGTGTCCGCCAGTACGGTATGTCTAGTGACTTACCTTCCCTTCCGGCTGCTTCCACCGCATTGGCCACCGTCATTATGAATATCCCGGTGGTTAAAGAGCAGCAAGCTTTCACCCTGTGATTCCTGGCTATTTGCCTGCATACTTCGACAATAGTGATGAGCCTTCCTTTTGGTACCTGCTTCATAATTGCCAATATTTCAGACGAGTTTACCAGTACTATTTCGTCACCGACTTCGGCACCTATCTTGTGCACTGCATTGTAACAGGGAAACCCTTTCTCCAGCCTGAGCACCTTAGGAAAAGAGGGTTTGTCCTTCAATTTCTCCTGCCAGGTTTTCCTCATTTATCCTCCCACCGGTATTTTTGCTTCTTTTGACGGAGTCCATCGAGACTGCAATTAAAGCATAAACCGTTATGACAGCATATCACCTCGCCACATTTGGGGCACTTCCATTTCTCCTCTTGTTTTTCTAGAAATGGCTTTATGCCAATATTCTTTATGTATTCGAGGTTCTCAATCATGCTCATCTTGAAATATGTTCTGTAGCGGTTATCAAGATGCTTTAACCCTTCGCAGGGAAAACTGCTACATTCATAGCAATATCTTACCTTATTAGATATCAGTAGTTCGCATCTTTTCTTCAAGAAAGCGCACTTCTTATCTCGTGGTCTGCACCCTATACAATAAGGCATTCTGATTCCCTTGCTTTTAACATCATGGTGATAGGCAAGATACCCACTGCATATTGCACAATTCATCCCACAGGGAGCGATTAGTTCTTCATTCATGACTTCCACAACAATAATATACAGGATTTTGAAGCGACAGACACCAGTTCGATAAGAATCAATCTGTGTCAGCGTTGGAGTGAGTAAAGTGCACAATTCTGAGTCATGTGCAATGGTAATATAGCACCTCTCCCAGTAGGCTAAGATATACAAGACAAATGGGTCAAGGGATTGCTTGCCAGTACAATTAGTTGACGCCAGGCCGATAAAAGGTTATTATTAATATGCAATGTTTTGCGTTTATTATTACAACGAAATAAAGAGGAAAGATGGACTATACATTAATGATAGGTGGCCTTGCTCTTATCTTAGGCATCCTTATTGGGTACTTTGTCAGGCAGATAGTAGCCAACCGGGAGATTCAAAGAACAAGAAAAGCGGCACAGAACTTATTAGATGAGGCAACAACCAAGTACAATGAGCTACTCCATGCAGCTAGAGAAGAAGCTATCAAGGTTGGCAACGTTGCCGAGGCGGAAAGTAAGGAACGTCGCCTTGAAATACAACGAATAGAAAAGCGTGCTAACCAGAAAGAAGAGACGCTGGAGCGGAAGTTAGAGGCTGTAGAGCGGCGGGACCGTGATGTAGATAGCAAGAAAGAAGATGTTGAAAAGATAACAGCTGAACTTCAGACAATAAGAGAAAAACAGCTGGCAAAGTTAGAATCCATCTCTGGCACATCAAGTGAAGAAGCAAAAACCCTCTTGTTGCAAATGCTAAAACAAGAGGTTGAAGAAGAGGGCTCTCGACAAGTTAGGGTGTGGGAGGCACAAATAAAGGAAGAGGCTGATGAAAGAGTTCGGGATATTCTGGCCACAGCTATTCAAAGGTGTGCCACTGATGTTGTTTCGGAAACCACAATATCTGCCATTCCCCTGCCTAGTGACGAGATGAAGGGGCGGCTCATTGGGCGTGAGGGACGCAATATCCGAGCCTTAGAACAAGCTACTGGCGTTGACCTTATCATCGATGATACTCCAGAGGCGGTTACCATCTCCAGCTTTGACCCTATGAGGCGTGAAGTAGCCCGCCTGGCCTTAAGCAAACTCATCCTTGATGGGCGCATTCATCCAGCCCGGATTAAGGAAATAGTAGACAAAACCAAAACGGAGGTTGAAGCTACGGCCCGTAGCGAGGGTGAACGAGCTGCTTACGAAGCCGGGGTGACAGGCTTACACCCTGAACTGATTAAGCTACTTGGTCAGCTTAAATTTCGTACTAGTTATGGTCAGAATGTTTTGCTGCACAGTCTTGAAGTTTCTCATCTGGCAGGAATGTTGGCTAGCGAGATTGGGGCTAATGTCAATTTCACCAAGAAAGCCGGTCTGCTTCATGATATTGGAAAGGCGGTAGACCATCAAACAGAGGGCCCGCATGCTCTAATAGGTGCTGACTTAGTTAAGCAGTGGGATAGAAACACAGAGGTAACCCAAGCCATTGCTCAACATCATAGCGAGGCAGAAACCAGTACTGTTATGGGCTTCATTGTTGCCGCTGCCGATGCCATAAGTGGTTCGCGGCCTGGCGCAAGACGTGAGTCCCTGGAACACTATTTGAAGCGTGTTAAGGACTTAGAGGACATAGCAGTCGATTTTCCTGGTGTGGAAAAGTCTTTTGCTATTCAAGCTGGGCGCGAAGTGCGTGTCATGGTAAAACCAGATAAAATTGATGATTTAGCAGCGGTGAGATTGGCTCGGGATATTTCTAAGAAGATAGAGGAGAGCCTGACCTATCCTGGCCAGATAAAAGTAGTAGTGATAAGGGAGACTACGGCGATAGATTACGCTAAGTAGAATTGAGAATACTGGCAATAGGCGACATTATCGGCAAGCCTGGTAGGAAGGCAGTGGAGGAAATCCTGCCAGGCTTATATTACGAATATAATATTGACCTCGTAGTAGGCAATGGCGAGAATGCTGCCGGTGGGTTAGGGCTGACCCCAGGTACAGCACGAGAGCTCTTTGATTCTGGAATTGATGTCATAACCACAGGCAATCACGTCTGGGCTCAGAAGGAGATCATTCCTTGCCTGGATAGTGAGCTTGCTCTTCTCCGCCCGTTGAATTATCCACCGACAAATCCTGGTCGTGGCTATTTGCTTAAAAAGAATGCCCTGATAGTTAACCTCGTTGGGCGTGTTTTCATAGGCAATTTTGATTGTCCCTTTCGAGCCATGGATCAACTACTGGCTGAGTTTGGACATAAATCAATCCCCATCATTGTTGACTTCCATGCTGAAGCAACCTCGGAGAAAGTGGCAATGGGTAAATATCTCGATGGACGAGTCAGCGCTGTGTTAGGCACTCATACCCATGTGGGCACCATTGATGCTCACATATTGCCCAGAGGCACTGCTTATGTCACCGACATAGGCATGGTTGGCCCTATAGATTCGGTTATCGGGGATGACCCGGATTCTGTAATCAACCGCTTCCTTACTCAGA
>JAUVXS010000003.1 GCA_030603485.1 Dehalococcoidia bacterium | reverse complement strand
AATATCGGTTTGTATCGCCCTTGCCTTACCGCCTCTAGATTTAATGTCTTTAGCTGCCTGTTCCAATCTGGAGAGGTTACGAGCGGCTATGACCACGGCCGCTCCTTCGTTAGCCAAGGCTAGGCTAATGGCCTTCCCTATGCCAGTCCCCCCACCAGTAATAATAGCTACTTTATCTTTTAGTTTCATAGGTTCCATCCTCCTCAGTTACTTTCAATTTTGTTCTATTCGTACCTGCCCCCAGACCCAGTGGTGAAATGAAATAGATGATGTATTTTCCGTATTTCGCCTCTGCCATTTTCTGTAGTCCTCCGTCATCGGTTTCCATGTACGATAGAGATATTGGTGCGCACATTCCTCGCAACGCTATTTGTCGATTTTATTGAGGCAGCTACCATCGCCTTTGTTCGCTGTTTTCCTACCTCGGCGTCCGTTCATTCCCGCTCGGTCACAGCTGGGTCTCTCCTTGAGACACTGGGCAGGTCAATATGCCGTTTTAGGTATCATTCAGAAACCGTCTTGAAGAGTGCCTGGCGACTTTGCTCAATAACCATACTCTAATATTCCCGCCAATTCCAGCTCATTCCCCCTTTGAACACATTTGCATTCATTTCATTACTGATGAAGAGATTGGCTTCCGGGAAGCGTTTAACCATGGCGTAATAGAAACTGGCTACGTCCTTTGTTCTTGCCAGTTCCTCTTCAGTAGCGACAAGATAGTCCTTGGTGAAATCGAATGAACTGGAGTCGAAGGGCATTCCCGGTTTCTGATGGCCAGGAATTATTATCTCAGTATCCAGTTTCTCCAAGCGCTCAATATCACGTATCCATTGCTCTCGTTCTTCGGCAGTCAGCTCGCAGGTAAAAGGATGTGCTTGGTTGAAAAGAACATCGCTGCCGACCAGAGTCCGTATTGAAGGAATCCAGACTACTGTGTTATATTTCATATCCCCCATCACTTCGGGGATAATCTCGATACGTTCCCCTTCCAGTTCGAAGTAGCCCTCGGTGAGAGACTCAATTTTGGCTGTTCTTCTGGGTACGTTTACAACTCCTATCACTTTTTCCCAGTGCTCTATTTTGCCAAAAAACTGTTTGTTGATGACACGGGCTACTGAAGGGAGCGCTACAACCCGGGCTTCCGGGAAGGCTTCTGCAATAGTGCCCAATCCAAAGTAATGGTCGGGATGCGCATGGGTAATGTAAATCGTTTCAAGATATTTGCCTGTTTCCAGTATTTCTGCGATTACTCGGTGGGCATTTGACAACGTCCACTGTGCATCGATGAGAACAGCATCAGTTTCGCCTGTCACGATTACGGAGGCAACTTCGAAACCACTTTCGTCGCTGAAGAAGACTTTTGTTGCCAACAAGTTCCGTCCATGCGTATCAAGCCTAACCTCCATAAGCTATCTCCTTCCTGACAAAGCTTTCTTCACTTCAAAAACAGCGGTTCAGATTGGAATAGGATGTCCTCGTTTCAATACTCGCTGACGCATCACCTTCTTTCTCCTGTTTGTAAGTAACATCCTAGGATTCTTGGGGCAGAGTAGGCCGAAGATTTGTCGGATAGTGTATTATACACCTGCTCCCAACCCGGTGGCTCAGCTCTCAGTTCAGCGATATTTTGGTTTTCGTATCTGTGCATAAGATAGTGTTGCCTGGCGTCAGCTAACCGATGATTATTTCATCGAGGAGTCGCTTGGGCACATGATGCACCCCTTCACTATCGCGCCAGTACTTGGTATCTCCGCTGGATCCAACCATTCCTACCACTACTGTTTCTTTAGGCTTGCCTAGAGCCAGGACAAGCAGTATTTCATATCGTGTCGGTATTTCTAAAACTTTACGAAGTCCCTCCTTATTTATTGCAGCAATCATACAGCCACCCAAACCTTTCTCTGTCGCCCCCAGTAGGATACTTTGGGCAGCTATTCAGTGGTCGCAGCCAAAAGACCGGCTTATCTCTGTGTCCCCAAGAATAATAATGTATGCTGATGGTCTTTCCCCTTCACGGGGACCGGACCAATCCGTGAGATACCTGGCCCAGGCAAGATGTGGGAATATCAGTGAATTTTTCTCGGGATGGCAGGAAAGGATATATTTTAGCGGTTGCATATTTGCGGCCGATGCCGAGAGCCTGGCAAGCTCAACAAGTTCCCTCAGGGTTTCAAGTTTTATGTCAACTTCCTGATAAAATCGCCGGTAGCTTCTGTTCCTCAGTATTAAATCTCGCATCATCCCAATACTGTCAAATGACGCCCGCTCTTTTTTCCTAGCTCACCCTGCATATAGATTATAATCATCACCCTGATGCTGTCAAGGATAAAAGCCTAGCCCGAGCTACTGCCCATCCTTGACTGCACTGCGGGCTGGGGATAGCCTTTCAAGTAGCAGATCAAGTCAGTGTCATACCTGAACCACTGGGTTTATCTCATGTATCTAACGATGTAGCCGGGTTCAGTTCAGCGACGCCCCTGAACTCCTTGATCATTCTCAAATATCACTTGACCAGCCTCTTGCCCAGTCCAGCGAGTAAACGGATTTTGTCGTGGGGAGCCCCGTTCTTGGCAATGTCATTGTGGGACTGGAAGACAGCCCATATGTTAGCAACATATCTGCTCCTCTTCCAATGACGGCGAGTAATTCACACCACTCTCAAGTGTAAACTCAATACCAGGAGGATAGTTAAGAAAGGCAGACTTCCCCGGATTATTGACCGGCTGCAGCATGATTCAAGGTTCCCGACTGATCACGAGGCTGAGGTCAGAGTGGGTGGTATTACTGATGAAGTGTCAGGTTAGACCATCCACGAGTGCCTTTTTCTCAGATAAAGCCTTCGTTATCAGAGACCCAGTTCTCTAGCCACGATAGCCCGCTGAAAATCAGCATCTCCAAAAATTATCTCACCAGCCTTTGCCTGTCTGTAATACAGGTGTATGTCATGGTCCATGGTAAAACCGATAGCTCCGAATATCTGATGCGCCAGTAAGGTGACTCGCCCATAAGCTTCACCTGTCCATGCTTTGGCTATAGCTACATCCATGGTGGCTGGAAGCCCTTCGCTTACCTTCCAGGCTGCCTTATATGTAATAAACCGTGAACCGCTAACATCTGTTACCATATTAGCGCAGTGGTGCTGGATGGCCTGGAAACTACCGATAGGCCTGCCGAACTGAACTCTTTCCTTGGCATAATTGACTGCCATATCCAATGCCGCTTGAGCGCCGCCAACCATCTCAGCGCATTTAGCCACTGTGGCTTTGTCCAGAACGTTTTTCACTATTGGCCACCCTTCATCCGGTTGGCCCATTATATTTTTCTTCGGCACGGTCACATTGTCAAAGATAACTTCACATTGCTTGTCACGTGCCAGAGTTTTAAGTAGAGTACACTTGACCCCCGGGCTTTTGGCATCGACAAGAAAAATGGTGATACCGTCTTCCGGGTTCTTTGTCTCTTTTGTCCTGGCGACACATAGAATGTAGTCGGCAACGTTGGCATTAAGGACAAACAGCTTGATGCCATTGATGACATACTCGCCATTACGAGCTATAGCTTTGGTCTTAACTGATGCAGCTTCATAACTAGCAGTGGGCTCAGTTAAGGCCAGGCTAAGAATCATTTCCCCACTGGCAACTTTGGGCAGGAATTCCGTTTTCTGCTCTTCGCTGCCTGCTGCCAGAATAGTCAATCCGCCAAGAATCACAGTGGAGAAGAACGGGCCAGGCAGGATATTATATCCCATTTCTTCCAGAAGGACTGTCAAATCCAGGAAGTTACCATCGTTGCCTCCATATTTCTCGGGAAATACCAGGCCCATCCAGCCCTGTTTTGCCATTTTTTGCCACAATTCAGATGAATAACCCTCGTCACTCTCATCCAGTTGCCTGACTAATCGTTTAGGGCATTCTTTTTGCAGAAAGTCACGGGCCGACGCCTTTAACATTTCCTGCTCTTCGCTCAGACCAAGGTCCATCCTATTCCTCCTATTTTGTTATTTTACTTAACATATCCGGGACTCGTTTAATTTCGCGGCAACCCAAGACCCCTCATAGCTATAATATTGCGCTGAATTTCAGAAGTGCCAGCACCAACAAGAGCTGAAATGCAATCCAAGTAACCCAAGCAGACTCGTCCCTGCAAATATGACCACTTAGAGGTGCTTTCCATCTGTCCATAATGTCCCATAACCTGCATCCCGGTATTTGCCAGCTTCTGACTTAGCTCGGTGGTAACCAATTTCAGCACTGATGCTTCGATATTCGGGACAAGACCCTTGTCAAGCATCCACGCTGTATGCCAGAAAAACATATAGGCTATCTCAATTTGGACTGCAATGTTGACTAACTTATTCCGTATTAGCGGTTCCTGACTCAAGGCCTGTCCATTGTGTTTTGTCTCCCTGGCATATCGCACTATCTCTTCGAAGGTCCGCCTGAAACCGCCAATCGGGATTACAAGCCGTTCAAAATCCAGGGCTATCATTAGATAATACCAGCCTTTGTTCATCTCGCCGACTACATTCTTTTTAGGAACTCGAACATTATCGAAGAACACTTCGTTAAAAGAATGAAAGCCACAGATGTTTATCAATGGACGGATAGTAACACCTGTTGATGTATTATCCACAATGACCAACGAAATGCCTTTATGTGGTGGGGCCGTGGGGTCTGTCCTGACAGCCATCCAGGCATAGTGTGACACGTGGGCAGCCGTGCCCCAAATCTTCTGGCCATTTATGATAAGGTCATCGCCGTCCTCTACTGCCCTAGTTTGCATTGAAGCAAGGTCAGAGCCGGTATTTGGTTCGCTGTAAGCCAGCCAGAATCCTATCTCACCCCTGGCTATCCTGGGTAACCATTCCTTCTTCATTTCCTCACTGCCAACGCGCATTATAGTGGGACCACCAATCCCTGTGGCTATCCCCGCGCCGGGCGCTCTATGATAGCTCATCCGTTCGTGAAAGATGGCTTGCTCTGTATGACTGAGTCCAGCCCCTCCATATTCTTTGGGCCATGAAATGGTCAGCCAGCCTTTCTCAGCCAGCCTGCGAGTGAATTGTTCAACTTGAGGGCCAAATTCCTCAAATTGTGCCAAAGTGCCATATCCCCCCGGCCAGTAAATATTTTTCTCGACCCAGTCCGCCGGCAATTCCTCGTTTATGAAATCCTCGACCTCTCTTCGGAATGCCTCTTCTCGTTCACTAAATGTTAAATCCATTGCTTCGTCTTCCCAAAATCCCTTATATCAGGGCTACACAGGCTTACTTTCGGGGTAATCCTAGTCCCCTTATGGCTATAATACTGCGCTGAATCTCGTTGGAGCCGCCGCCGACACCAATCGAAAGCGAACTCAGACACATGCGCATTATCCCTGCATTCATGACAGCCCATTTGGAGTCTCTGTCCAGTTCTCCATAGTGCCCGAGAATCTGCATCCCAACATTGGCTGTACGCCGGTTCACTTCGCTTAAAAAAACCATCGACATAGATGCCTCATGGCTGGGATGGAGACCCTTACTGAACATCCAGGCGATACGATATGCCATCGTGCGGGCAACCTCATTCTCCACTGCTAATTGTGCCAGTTCGTTCCTGATTAAAGGGTTTTTGGCAAGAGGTTCTCCATTTCTCGTAGTTTCTTTAGTATACTTGACCAGTCCTTCAATGACTCGTTGGTTTGCTGCAGCATAACCCATAGAAGAGCGTTCAAAATCGAGAGCCATCATCAGTTGATACCACCCGCTGTTCTTCTCTCCTACCAGGTTTTCTTTTGGGATGCGCACATCATCAAAGAACACTTCGTTGAAAGAGTGGCAGTTCAGGATGTTTATCAGGGGGCGTATAGTAATTCCCGGTGTCTTCATGTCTACAATGAATATGCTGATTCCCTTGTGCTTGGGAGCATCAGGGTCAGTTCTGGCAGCAAGCCAGCAGTAGTCAGCAAGATGGCCATAGCTACACCACGTCTTCTGGCCATTAATCACGTATTCATCGCCAACTTCCACAGCGCGCGTCTGAAGCGAGGCAAGGTCAGAACCAGCATTTGGTTCGCTATATCCGAGGCAGAAGATTATATCTCCTTTGGCTATCCCGGTTACATAATCTTTCTTTTGCTTCTCAGTTCCAAAGAGCACAAGGGAAGGCCCCACCCAATTCACTGTAACTTCCACCTCGATGCTCACGGGAGCTCTGCTGTAAGCCAATTCCTCAGCAAGTATGAGCCGTTTCATGTGGCTAAGTTCCAGGCCTCCGTATTCTTTGGGATACGCTGGCGCCAACCAGCCTTTCTGTCCTAATCTACGTTGGAACGCACGTGCAAGCGCCCAGGATTCTTCGGTTTCCTCCCAAATCCCAGTAGCAAGTTCAATCCATCTCTGCGGGATTTCTTGCTTAAGCCATTGGCGAACCTCTTGTCTAAATGCTTCCTCATTCTCGGTAAATCTGAAGTCCATATTGCCTACCCTCCAGTCCAAAGATTATGATGGCCATTACTCAATAATGGCGATAACGTCATCCTCAAGGATAGAATCACCTTCCTTCACCCGGATTTCAACCAGTCTCCCGTTTTGCGGAGACTTCACCCGAATCTCCATTTTCATAGACTCAAGGATTACGATGGTTTCGCCTTCACCAATGGATGCCCCAGCTTCTGCCAAAATCTTCCAGACACTGCCTGTAATAGGTGATAGCACTTCTGTCATATCCGGCCTATCTTTGCCTTTCTAGTCTTTTCCTCCGGTTAGTGTAACTTCAGAATAGCCCTGGCTTCTTCCACCGTTGCTGGTTCCCTGCCGATATCCCGTGCCATCCTTGCCGCCTTTTTCACCAGTGGTCCGTTTCCTTCGGCCATTTCCCCGGGCGATAGATAGAAATTATCCTCAAGGCCAACTCTAATATTTCCACCCAACGCTAAAGCAGTGCTTGTCAACAGCCACTGCTCCTGACTGATACCTATGACCTGCCAGGCTACTCCGGGAGGAACCACACTGGACACATGTGCCAGATTCCTGGCTGTGGCACCCATGCCTCCAACCACCCCCATTACAAGGCTGAGTTGAAAGTTCTTTAGCAGTCCCATATCCATTAGAGGTAAGATGCTCTCTACGTGCCCCAGGTCAAAACATTCACATTCTGGCTTCACGCCATTCTGATTCATAGTATCCAAAAAGAACATTATGTCATCAAAGGGATTTTGAAAGACCACGGAGAAGACGAAGTTCTTCCGCCTTGGGCTATATTTGGCATAGTTCATGGTTCCCATGTTTAATGCTGCAATTTCCGGCCTCAGCTCTCGAATATGGCCCATTCTGGTATCCCTATCCACGCCAATAGCCCCCGTCGAGAAATTTATTATGATAGGGCACCTTTTCCTGACTTCTTGCATGATTTCGCGAAATATCTCTACTCTCCAGGATGGGACACCGTCATCTTCCCTGCCATGAATATGCACTATTGCAGCTCCTGCATTGTAGGCTCTTAGTGCCTCTTCGCCAATCTCCTCGGGGGTATAGGGAATCCATTTGCACTGGTCTCTGTTAGCTGCTACGCCGGTCAGAGCAGCACTTATTACTACCTTGTCCATCAATCCCATGGTGGTTCCTTTCCTTTATTCATTTTCCTTTCCATTGTGGTTCACGTTTTTCCAGAAAAGCGGCAATGCCCTCGGCTACATCCTCAGTCATCGTATTAATTGCCAGCACTGATGCCAGATACTCCAATGCCTTCTCATACTCCATGTCTCGCATTGTATAAAAGGCTCTCCTGCCGAGTCTTAAGATAGCCGGGCTTTTGGTGGTTATTTTCTTGGTGATTTCATCCACCTTTGCATCCAGTTGTTCTCTGGGCACAACATGGTTTACCAGGCCAAGCTGTTGCGCCTCTCTGGCGTCAAGCCTTTCGCCAGTCAGCATCATCTCTATAAGTCTTTTTGGGGCTGAAGTAAATCGGAGCAAGGTTGCCATAATCACATAAGGAAACAGGCCGACGTTTATTTCCGGCGTGCCAAAACGGCAATCCTCAGCAGCGATCACTATATCACAGGCACAGGCTAATCCAAGACCGCCTCCCAAAGCATGGCCGTTAATCCGTCCCAGCAACGGCTTCTTTAAACCCTTGATCACTTTGAAAATCTCAGCAAATCTCCTTTGCCCCTCGTGGCGTTCAAGGAAACTCGCTGTGGCGCCCATAGATTCACTAAAGTCAGCCCCGGCACAAAAAACTTTGCTGCCAGCTCCAGTCAGCACAATGACGAAAATGTTTGCATCATCGTCATATTTACTCAGGGCATCAAGAAGCTCGACTGTCATAGTCGGTGATATAGCATTTCTCTGTTCTTCGCGAGAAAGAGTGATTGTGCCTACTTTGTCTTTTTCTTGAGTTGCTATTGTCTGGTACATTCGTCTCCTCCTTAAACAGGGTAGACTCCGTGTTTCCTGGGATGCCTGAATATCTTTTTGTCCTTGGTAAACTCGAGCGCCCTGAACAATACCCTTCTGGTCTCCCTTGGGTCAATAACATCATCGATGATGCCGAATCTGGCGGTCTTTAATATATTAATCTGCG
The DNA here is from genome assembly GCA_030603485.1 of Dehalococcoidia bacterium. Classification (GTDB taxonomy): domain Bacteria; phylum Chloroflexota; class Dehalococcoidia; order GIF9; family AB-539-J10; genus RBG-13-51-36. Next base: position 18,797 of record JAUVXS010000003.1, on the reverse strand, counting down.
GTCTTATTTCCTGGGCAAGGTGCTCCAACATCTCCTTCGGGTTTTCAGCCTCAGCAAGTTGTTTTCTGGCAAAAATGGATACCATGCCTTCCGGTCCCATAACCGATATCTCAGCGCCGGGATAAGCAATCAGCAGATCAGGGTCAAAAGCCCTGCCGCACATAGCATAATACCCGGCGCCATAGGCTTTTCTGACGATCACGGTAAATTTCGGAACAGTAGCTTCAGCAACTGCATGAACCAGCTTGGCGCCGTGCCTTATTATGCCCGATTTTTCTGCCTTGGAACCGACCATAAAGCCGGGGACATCAGAAAGGAAAAGAAGTGGGATATTAAAAGCATCGCAAAGCCATATAAAACGGGCGGCTTTATCAGCAGCATCTATATCGATGACACCACCATAAAACATCGGGTTATTTGCTACAATTCCAGTCGAGTAACCGGCTATACGCCCAAACCCGACAATGATGTTTCTCCCCCACTTCGGCTTCATTTCAAAGAAGTAGCCATCGTCCACAATATATTTTGTTAGATCGTGCATGTCATAGGCTTCTCTTGGATTATCCGGGATAACATTCAGTATGCCATCGTCAATCAGGGCCATAGGGTCTCCTGACGACTCCTTTCGCTGCGGTTTTTCGTCACAGTGTTGGGGGAAAAAAGAAAGATATTCCTTTATAACTTTAATACATTCCTCGTCTGAATTTACTTCAAGGTCACCGCAGCCGCTAATCTCACAGTGGACCTTGGAACCCCCAAGCTCGTCTTCAGTAAGTTTTTCTCGAATCACCGATTCCACGAGAGCCGGTCCGCCTAGACCCATAAAACTCGTTCCTTTAACCATGGGCACGAAATCGGAAAGGCCGGGGATATAAGCAGTGCCGGCGTACCCTGGACCCATCATACCGACTATTAACGGGATTATGCCTGACATCAGAGATTCTTCCTTAAAGAGATAGCCTGAATCGGCAAACAATGCCACTCTTTCACCAGCCAGGCCACCACCACTCACCCGGGCTCCCCCGGAATCATTCAGCCATATCATTGGGATTCTTTCTTTGAGAGCGATCGCTCTTAACCTGGTCACTTTAGTTTCATTGACAGTTCCCATAGATCCGCCTCTCACTGTGAAATCGTAAGCTGCCACAGCTACGTCTCTACTGCGAATCCCGTCATTTACTTTGCCGTAGCCGGTAATAACTCCATCAGCCGGCACAAGTTTATCAACACCAACTTCACTACCGAGCATACCAACTTCAACGAATGTCCCTTTTTCGATTAAGAGGTCAAGCCTCTCCCTGGCAGTTAGCTTCCCTCGTCCGTGTTGTTTTTTGACAGCCTCTTCACCTCCCATTTGCTTGATTTCCTCGCGGAGTCTTGCCAGGTTTTCAACCTCTTGTTTCATGTTGTTACTCATTTTTTCCCTCCTTTAACTTAGATATGAAATGAGTATCATAGTTCCCCGATTTAAATATTTCAGAACTAAACGCTTTTTTAAGGAAAGGAATGTTATTCTTAATACCCGTAATCTCATAGTTGTCCAGAGCATGTTGCATCCTTATTATAGCTTTGTCCCTATCTTCGCCCCAGACGACCAGTTTAGCAATCAAGGGGTCGTAAAACTGGCTTACGGTATCTCCAGCTTGATATCCTGAGTCCACCCGTATTCCTTCACCACACGGCTCAATGTAAGAGGTTAGCTTACCAGGTGATGGGTAGAAATTCTCTGAGTCCTCGGCATAGATACGCGATTCAATAGCCCATCCATTCCATTCCAATCTGTCTTCCTTGAGGGATAATGGTTCGCCCGAGGCAATCCTGATTTGCTGCTCAACCAGGTCAATTCCGGTTATCATTTCAGTAATAGGGTGTTCTACCTGGAGCCTCGTATTTATTTCCAGGAAGTAAAATTTCCGATCCTTATCCACAACAAATTCTACAGTGCCGGCATTTGTATAACCAATTCCCTGAGCCAGGCGTTTGGCTGCTTGTCTTAGTCCGTGGCTCAATTCAGCGGTGGTGAAAGGAGATGGTGACTCTTCAATCACTTTTTGATGCCGTCTTTGTACTGAGCATTCTCTTTCCGGGAATGTAACCACGTTCCCGTTCTTGTCCCCCAGGATTTGGATTTCTATGTGGTGGGGTGATTCTAAGTATTTCTCGATATAGACCCTTTCATCACCAAAAGCCAGTCTGGCTCGATTAGCAGCTGTATCAAAGGCTTCTGCTACCTCTTCCATCTTTTCCACCTTCATCATGCCGATCCCGCCACCACCAGCCGATGCCTTGAAGATAACCGGAAATGAAAGTTTTGCTGCCCATCCTTTGGCTTCTTCGACACTGCTCAATATACCGCTCCCTGGCGGAATGGGTATGCCCAAATTGGTAGCTACTTCTCGTGAACGGGACTTGTCTCCCATTCTATGAATGACTTCAGATTTCGGCCCGACAAATATCAACCCCTCCATCTCACACCTTTGGGCAAATTCTCCCCTTTCGGCCAGGAAGCCATAGCCCGGATGAATGGCACTTGCAGCTGATTCTTTAGCTACCGCAATGATTTTGTCAATATTGAGATAGCTGTCTTTGGGTTTGGCATCTCCAATCCTTATCGCCTTATCTGCTTCCTTGACTAACAAAGATGTCTCGTCTATGTCTGAATAGACTGCTATAGCCTGGACACCTAATCGCTTGGCAGTTCTAAGTATACGCCGGGCAATTTCTCCGCGATTGGCAATAAGTATAGATTCAAGCATATGAGCGTATACAAGATATGATAGTTCGGTAATACTATCAAATAACAGCCACTCTTTTTACCCGCCTCGTCCGGCATATAGATTACGATAATCACCCTGAGTCTGTCAAGGATTAAAGCCTCGCCCGAGCTACTGCTCGTTCTTGGCTGCACTGTGGGACTCGGGATAACCTTTCAAGTATCAGGTCGAGTCAGTGTCAGCCCTGAATCATTGGTTTCATCTCTCATGCTCAGTGGCGTAGCCGGGTTCGGGTCAGCGACGACCCTAAGCTCCTTGCTCATCCTCAAATATTCCCTGACCAGCCTCTTGCCCAGTTCAGTTAGGAAACGGATTCTGCCCAGGGGAGCCTCGTCCTTGACGATGTCACACATCCGTTCAAGGTCACTGAGATAACGATCCACCTTATGCAGATCGTGGTTAGACATCCTGGTGATCTCACTGAGGAGGTAGCTCCTGAGGTACAAAGACAGACTCTGCCTCTTGTAACTGCTGGTGAAGCCCAAACTGTCGATGGTGCTCCGCCTCGGCAGTAACTGCTGATTGGCTTGTTCTTTCTTATTCGGTCACTCTCAAGACTGCTGCCCCGCGAATTTTCCCTTCCTTGAGCAGAATCAAGGCTTCGTTTGCCTCTTCCAACTTGAATTCCTGGGTTTCAGGGATAATTGGGATTTCAGCAGCCAAGGGAAGGAATTCTTGAGCATCTCTTCTGGTTACATTAGCCACACTTTTCACTTCCTTCTCATACCAGAGATGCTCGGTGTAGTCTAATTCCGGGATAGGCGTCGTCTTGCGAATGGCATTTACGACCACCCTTCCCCCTTTTTGTAAATTCCTTAACGCTTCGCGCACCGGCTCTCCCACAGGAGTAAAGTCAATGGCGCAGTTGAGCTTTTCCGGGGGAGTATCGCCCGTGGCTCCAATCCAGTCCGCTCCCAATTCCCTGGCTAAATCCTGGTGCTCTTTCTGGTTGGGTCGGGTAAAGACGAAAATCTTGCCGCCGGGATATCTATACTTCGCCACCTGGATGACAATATGGGCAGAGGCTCCAAAGCCATAAAGTCCAAGTATCACTCCATCTTCTATCTCTGAGAGTCTTAAGGCCCGGTAGCCAATCACTCCGGCACATAAAAGCGGAGCGGCCTCCAAATCGGTAAACCTTTCGGGAATTGGATAAGCAAAGTCCTCTGATACTGGGGTATATTGGGCATAGCCTCCATGGGCATCCTTCCCCGTCCATTTCGCCGTGTCACAGAGATTTTCCTCGCCCTTTAGACAAAAGGAACAACGACCGCAAGCCCAATTAATCCAGGCAATTCCCACTCTATCGCCTTTTCTAAATTTGCTTGCCCTCGGCCCCAAGCCTTCCACCCTGCCAACGATTTCGTGACCTAAAATCATGGGGAATCTTCAAGGAGAAACCCGGCCTTCAATTTCGTCAAGCTCGGTGTGACAGACTCCACAGGCAGAGACCCTGACTAAAATTTGCTTGGAACTAGGAACGGGTTTTGGTAAGTTCACTAACTCTAAAGGCTTTTCCTCCACCGAAGAGAGCTTCTTGAGCACCATCGCCTTCATTTTTCCACCTTCCTTTCCTTTAGGCAGCAACACATCAAGCTGCTTTTATGTCATACATACAGTGCGCACTAAAGCCCTGATACCCCTTCATACCACGAAAATGCTTTCATAAAGATTTTCCGAGATTTCGGCGAAATTTTCCCTGTAAAGCTTCATCGTTCCGGGGAGACAGTCCAGTATGTCCTGTGCCGTTATCCCGTCCTCACCTTTATCTACAGCAGCAACATCGCCGGAAAAGCCGTGGATAAACACGCCCATCCTTACAGCGTCCTCGAGGGCTAATCCCAGACCATACATGGCCGCAATAGTTCCCGTCAGGACATCACCGCTCCCAGCCGTAGCCATGCCGGAATTGCCGCTTACGCTGATGAAAACAGTTTCGTCGGGATAGCCTATAAGGGAATGGGCTCCCTTTAAGATAATTATGGCATTGAGTTCCTTTGCCGTGCGTTGCAAAACATTTATCTTGTTTTTATTTATCTCGCTTATCTCCATTTTGGTAATTCTGGACATCTCGCCCAGATGTGGTGTAAGTATCGTCGGTCCTTCCCTGTTCTTTATTTTTTCTAAGTCTTCAGCAATGGCAGTAATTCCATCGCCATCTATGAGCAGAGGCTTGTCGATTTTGGGGGTTAGCTCTCGCACCAGTTCTTGTGTCTCCCTGGCTAAAGAAAGACCGGAACCCAGGATCACCATATCCACCATTTGAGAAAATTCTAAGAGCTCATCCTTGTTTTCTAGTGCTATACTTCCTGAAGGCGTCTCTTTCTGAGGAAGAAAGACAACCTCACTTCCCTTGCTTGCCAAGAATGGTGAGGTGGATTTTGGTGTTGCCAGGTAAGAAAGCCCACCTCCTGCTTTGAGGAAAGATAGGGCCGAGAAGTATGGCGCACCAAGATAACTTGAGGAGCCGGCAACAAAGAGAGCTTTTCCATAGTTGCCCTTATGGGTATCTCTGGCTCTTTCCGGAAGCTCTACGGGATTATTGATTGCTACCTTTATGGCTTGGGAATCATAGAGGGCAGGCGGGAAGGATATATGTGAAACATACAACTTTCCGCAGTGCTCATACCCAGGGTAAAGCATATTCCCTAACTTGGGAAGCCCAAATGTCACAGTATAATCTGCCTCTACTGCCACACCCATCACCTCCCCGGTATCGCCATTTATGCCTGAAGGAATATCAACGCTAAATACTACCCTTTGGCTCTCGTTTATCAGTTGAATCACATCTTTGTATATCCCGCCAACTTTCCTGACAAGACCCGTGCCAAATATGGCATCCACGATGGCATCGGCATCAAGAACCTCGGATATTATGGAGTCAATTGAATCAACCCTGGAGATTTCTATTGGCATTCTGGATACTATTTCAAAGTTCGTTCTTGCCGCCCCTTTAAATTTGGTTTCATCGTCTAGAACAAAGACCCTTGCCTCCCCACCATTAGAGTGAATCTTCCTGGCAATAACCAATCCATCTCCACCATTGTTACCACTGCCACAAAGGACAACGAATCTGTTGTCCTTTATTCCGAATTCCTGCAACATAACGAAGTACACTGCCTGCCCGGCGTTCTCCATCAGAAGGTCTTCTGAGATGCTAAATTCCTCTGTAGCACGCCTGTCCAGGTCTTTCATTTCAGCCACTTTAGCTACTTTCATTTTCACCCCCTTGCCAGAGCTTGGCTCCAGGTTCATGGTTAAGTATGGCACATAGAGTGCTCAAATAGAATGGTACCTCATCCTTGAAAGAAAGCACAAGGCTAACCTAACCTCGCAGGTATATCACTATCCTCAAAAAAGTGACCTTATTCCTTTGAGCCATCCCGACAGTCTGGCCTGGACGATTGCTACACCACCTCAGTAGAATTCTACAGACCGAAAACTGGAGGCTGGCGCTTACTGATAGTATAATACATTACTCACCCGACAAAGATTAGCATTGAAAGGAGGAAAAACAGCAATGTCAAAAACTGAAGAGCACTTAAGAGACGCCTTTTCCGGAGAATCACAGGCAAATCGTAAATATCTTGCCTTTGCCTTGGCTGCGGTCAAGGAAGGTTATCCTCAAGTAGCGAACTTGTTCAGGGCTGCCGCCGAAGCTGAGACCATTCATGCCCACAATCATCTTAGAGCGCTCAAGGGAATAAAGAGTACTAAAGAGAACCTTCTGGAAGCTGTAGCAGGCGAGACCCATGAATTCAAGAATATGTATCCCCCGATGCTGGAGGCTGCTAGAACTGAAGGGAATAAAGAAGGAGAGCGTTCATTTTATTATGCCAACGAGGTGGAAAAGATACATGCCCAGCTTTACCAGAAGCTCCTTGATAATCTTGGCGCTGCCAAAGAGACCTATGCTTACTATGTGTGTCCGGTCTGCGGCTATACCTCGGAAAAAGAACCACCTGATACATGTCCCGTGTGTGGAGCTAAGGGCAAGATGTTCAAAAGAATAGACTGAGATTGTTGGTTTGCTTTTCTGCCTGATACAATCTCTTACAGGCTAAGCCATGAGTTTGGCTGAGGTTAGCCAACATGGGAAAGAAAATTCATATAAGAGCAGGAGCAATTGAAGCAGAGGCTGAGCTGAATGATACCGGGACGGCTCAGGCAATCTGGGAAACGTTGCCTATTAAAAGTCACGTCAATCTCTGGGGAGACGAAATATATTTCTCGATTCCCCTTAGCCTTGAGCTGGAGGCCGGGCAGGAATTGGTAAACATGGGAGAATTGGGCTATTGGCCTGATGGTAATGCCTTCTGCATCTTCTTCGGCCCCACTCCCGTGAGCCGGGGAGATGAGATTCGCCCGGCGAGCCCGGTTACTGTGTTCGGGAAGGTCATTGGCGACGCTACTGTATTCAAAAAGGCAATCACAGGGACGGAAATCACCATCAGGAGCAGGGAATAGCTGGGGACACCTTACTCATTTCTTAAGCTCCACTTTACACTTCCTGCACTATTCTGACATCAGATTTATATATACCTGATAGTCTTTGTCTCTGAAAGAATGCCATAGTGACACTACATCCCAAACAACATGAAATGACAAGGCTCTAATACCAAATCAAGCCCATAATCCAACTGGCAAAACGAAGAAGTTTTGGCATTTGAGCATTTAGATTTCATTTGTCATTTAGGTTTTGAAATTTGGAATTTGGCCAATGGGATTGCCACGCCCCGACAAGGCGGGGTGCGCAATGACACGAAAGGTTATTACCCCATGTAACAAACATGTAAAGTGTCGCTCAGTTATCTGAACTAGCTCAGAAATAAGTATGGTGTCCCTAAAATCATTATTGCCTATTCAGGTTGTGGGCCTGTTATGCAGTCCAGTTTGACTCTTTCCATCGATCCTGCTAAATATAATTCGAAATAAGCCAGCTTTGAAAAGGAGCTATAAGAAATGGATGGCGGTATTATAGGAAAACCGGGGGCAATAGGTGTTAGCAGGAAGGCACTGGAGGCGGCAATCAAGTTGCTGGAGGAGCAGCGCCAGGCGAACCTGCATGACGGCGCCCAGCTTTTTGTGGCCAGGAAAGGCGTGCCGGTGTTGGACGTCGCCATCGGGGAGGCGAGACCGGGCCTCCCCATGCGTACTGACTCCATCATGCTGTGGTTTTCGTCCACCAAGCCCCTTACTGCCATCGCCATTGCCAGGCTGATGGAAAAAGGCCAGCTCAGCCTTGATGATAAGGTCCGCAAGTATATTCCCGGCTTCGGCAATGGAAAGGAAAACGCCACGATCAAGCATGTCCTGACTCACATGGGCGGCTTCCCGATGAACATGTTCCCGTTCCATCGCTACGGTTGGGAGGATAATATCCGGTATATTTCAGAATCTCCCGCTGCATGGGAACCGGGCACTGCTGCGGGCTATCACGCCCACTCTGGCTGGTGTGTATTGGGAGAAATTGTACGCGTTGCTGACGGGAGACCTATTGAGAAGTACCTGTACGAGGATGTATTCCAGCCGCTGGGTATGAAGGACACCACTCTCGGTCTGACACAGGAGAGAATGGAATCTGTCAAAGACCGACTCTCTGATGTAGTCGATAAGGCCATTCCAAATCCGCCACCTCATTTCCGGAACGACCCGCAAGCACGTGCACGCGTGTTGCCCGGTGGCAACGGTTTCGGCCCCGCTCATGACCTGGGCAAGTTCTACCTGATGATGTGGAATGGCGGCGAATGGGACGGGAAACGTATTATTAAAAAAGAAACACATGCACTGTTTACAGCCGTGCACCGCAGGGACATTGTAGACCGGACGTTCAGCGCACTCTGGGGCAGGGAGGTCAAGCCAGTATGGGCGCTCGGTATGCATAAGGGCACCGACGGAAACATTCGCACAGACATGGGACGGCTTTGTACCTCGGCGGCGTACGGGCACGGCGGAAACTTGAGTTCAATCGGCTTTGTCGAGCCGACACGAGACCTCGTTGTTGTAACCATAACCAATGGACAGCCACCGGGTCCGGAGAATACTCGCCGGCTGTGTGCCATATCGGATTTGCTACATGAAGCCTGTAGCTAGGGAATTTCCAGTAACGATAGTTCCCTCCAGGCTTCCTGATCATTGTCAAAGCTGACTGTGAAGACACGCGACGGGGCAGGAATTTCCTCCACGTTGAGTATTGGGCCCCAGCCCGCTTTTCCCAATCCTTCAGGCACATAGAAAGTGAAGGGCAGGGATTTTACTCCTTCCTTTGCCGGTTTGCAGTACCGACTGATGATATCAGTTTTTTCCTTCGCTGGATGGCGATAGCCTCATGGCCAATAGCACTGCAAGGTTGATGTCAGCACGGTACAGGATGCCCTTCAATTGACGCAAACGGGACATAGATAATGCGATCTCTATAACCCCAGGTCAAAATAATAGGTATGGTGTCCCCAGAATTACAGGCATTGCGGTCTACTTAATAGAAAATTTCTTTTCCGTTTCACCCAGTGCTCTATCCAGACCCTCTATGAGTTCATCCACCTCTTTCTTGGTCGTTACCAGTGGCGGTGCAATGACAATTATGTTCCTAATGCGAGTCAGGATGTTAGACTTTCTGAGTTGCTGGGCCAGTTCCGTATTGAAAGGGTCAACAGTCTCAAAGGATTCCTTGGTTTTCTTGTTCTTAACGAGTTCCAGAGCCGTCATCAACCCTTTTCCGCGTACATCACCAACGGTGGGGTGTGAGCGTAGACTCTCCAGGGCACTTAAGAGATAGCTTCCCACCTCTGCAGAATTTTCCACAAGCTTATCACGCTCCATAATTCCGATGTTGGTTAAAGCAGCGACGCAACTAACAGGGTGCGCATTCCATGTAGCCCCATGCTGAAAGGTTTCCGCCCATCCGGGTTTGAACTTATCCCGAACATGCTTCCTGACTATTACTGCTGCCATAGGCAAATACGCGCTGGTTATACCCTTGGCTACAGTCATTAAATCAGGGACAGTATTGTAATGTCCGTTGCATGCAAACCACTTACCTGTCCGACCAAAGCCACAGATTACCTCATCCATAATGAGAAGAATGCCGTATTTGTCGCAGATAGCACGTACCATGGGCCAGTATTCCGGCGGTGGGGGTATGACGCCTGGCGCCCCAGATATGGTCTCACCCATAACTGCAGCAACGGTATCAGGGTCCTCACTCAGTATTTGCCTCTCAACATCTGTGGCACATAGAAGATTGCAACTCGGATAGGATAAATTATACTCGCAACGATAACAAAACGGTGCTGCAGAGTGTCTAATCCCTGGGGTAAATGGTTCAAAGTATTTCCGATTGAAAAAACTGGGGCCAGTAATGCCATGCGGGCCAGAGCCAACGCCGTGGTATGCTCGTTTCTTGCTGATGATTTTGTATCTCTTGGGATACCCTGCGAGATACTGATACTGTTTTGACATCATCCAGGCAGTATCTACAGCGTCAGAACCAGTAGTAGTAAAATAGACATATTCCATATCCCCTGGAACCAGGCTGGCCAACTTGGAGGCCAGCTTAATGGCTGGTACCGTAGGATACTCCCAAGTATTCACGTAGCATAGTTTCTGCATCTGAGCGTAAACAGCATCGGCAATCTCCTTTTGACCATGTCCGGCGTTAACATTCCACAGTCCAGACATCAAATCAAAATAGTTATTACCATCCACATCTGTAATACGCGTACCTTTAGCCTGGTCCATGATTACCAGCATTTCAGGGTTCACCATATTCGGATCCCAAATTTTGGCATGCATCCAGAAGTGATCCTGTGCTTCTTTTATAAGGGCATGCTTTTCTTCCTTAGAAATCGGTGACATCTTACCTCCTTTATTACTTTGTGATAGGTTTATTGACAAAAGTGCTGGTCACTGGCTATCTTCAAGGTTTGTTGTAACGTTCTTGTAACCCCTCAAAATTGAATCAATATTCCCGGGGACACGATAACATACCCACTATGAAAATGCGGGCGGCGGGGTAAATCCTCCGATCACAGCTTCCATTAGTTTAGCTACGTGGATCGGTGTGTGGTCTTCAAGATAAGGCCCGATTATTTGAATGCCAACGGGTAACTTGTCCTCAGTTAAACCAACAGGAGCTATAGTCGCAGGCAAATAGGCAACCGTTGCCAGACCGACCCATGGCAGAAGAGCATCAAGACAGGGTATATCCCTTTTGTTTATGTGCAAAACACGCTTTCCGATTTCCGTATGATCATGCGGGAAAGCCGGGACCCGTGTTACCGGACACAGTAGCACGTCAACATCCTCAAAATAATCAGCCCATTTCTGGCGCAATATCGTGCGTTGATAATTCAATTCCTGCCAGTAGCGATGAGTACTGGTGACCGTTCTTGCAAAAATCGTATAGTTGGACCTGTCATCTGGAGAAGAAGTAGCAGCTCTTTCTTTCATACGCTCGAAGTCTTCCGGAGGAATAGCCATAACGGTGGCAAGGTTCAGCAGGTCTCGATAAACCCGGTCGCTATCAACAAAATTGATATCCGGATGCTTATCGGTTACCGATACCCCTGCGGTTATGAGTCGATCAGTTGCTTGCTGCAGGCAGTCTCCAACACTCGCATCAACAGGATAAGCGGCATCATCGAGCCATACACCCATTTTATATTCCTTCAGCGTTTTCTTTCTTGGTGGAGGTAACTCGATGTTGATCGCTTTACGCTGGAACATTGGAGATTTAACGATGAGCCTCATCACCAGATCAAGGTCATCAGCACTTCGTGCCAGGGGACCGGAAACAGTAAGATCGTTCGCGGTTGTATAATCTCCCGTAAACTCACGTAGCAGCGGTGGCACTTGACCCAACGGCGATATTATTCCGAAAGTCGATTTATGACCGTATACGCCGCAATAATGGGACGGCGCCCGGATTGATCCGCCGATATCACTGCCGATTTCAAGGCCGGTTAGACCGGCTGCCAATGCCGCTGCAGCACCGCCGGATGAACCGCCTGGTGTGCGGTTCAGATCCCAGGGGTTATTGGTTTGGCCGTAGACTTCATTGAAACTTTGAAAGTCCAGGCCAAACAAAGGCACGTTGGTTTTGCCAAAAATCACGACACCCGCTTCAATCAGCGACTGCACCGTCGCGGCATTTCTGCGGGGCACAAAAGACTTTAATTCTGGTGAACCCCAGGTGCAGGGCATTCCTGCTACTTGCATGGTATCTTTAATCGTCATGGGTAATCCGTGAAGAGGCCCCCAGTTTTCACCCTTTGCGGTCGCCTTATCAGCCTCTCTAGCCCGTTTGCGTGCAGTTTCAAGGTCAGTTGCAACAATGGCGTTGATGCCGGGATTGAAGAGTTCGTATCGTTCAATATATAGCTCCAGCAATTCGGCAGACCCGATACGCTTGTCCCTGATTGCCTTGGCTAATTCAGTTGCCGACTTAAGAGTCACCTGGCTCATAATCTCCTCCCTTCAGATTGGTAGTGAGGAATCTCGATATCAACTCGTCGTGAGTTGATTTCACTCTTCCTTGAGTTTGACAATAATAGCATAATTTCGGCATATTCCGCCTCACAACCAGCTCAGAAGTTCATGTTTTTCCCAACTGCGAATGCAAAGAAAATAGAATACAAGCCAGATTGTTGGGAATTACCCTCCTCCGTATGGTATCATTTCAACAGTAGTACTCTCTTTGGAAAGAGTATGAACCCTGCCACTGCCATGTTTATGCTGGGAAATATGGAAAAGGCTGAAGAACACGGGGAGAAAACCTACCGCCTTGACCCAGACTATGTGTTTGCTTGAAATCCTCTCAAGATGATTCACAGGATAGAAGGGAAGCGAATTTAAGCTGGCTTGCAGGCTATTGTACACTTTGAATGTTGTTGGCTTAAAATCTAAATTTGAAAAAGCGGTTTTCGAAAATCAAAAGGCCCGAATATGATTAGGAGGTAAGGACATTGGAAGACAAAGCAGGAACTAAACAAGTATTGGTCATCCTGGGTAGTCCGAGGAGAATGGGAAATAGCTCCACCCTGGCAGACCGGATTTCGCGAGGGGCAAAATCCACTAGCGCGGAAGTGGAAACTCTGTTTCTTCAAGACCTGGAAATCAGCCCCTGCAGGGGTTGTGACACTTGTCAAAAGCATGATAGCAAAGGATGTGCGATCGAAGACGACATGCAGGAAATATATCCGAAGTTAATAAAGGCAGACGCCTGGGTTATTGCCAGCCCTGTTTATTGGTTTACAATGTCCGCACAGACAAAGATATTTATGGATCGCTGTTATGCACTCCCTGCTTATGCAAAGAATCCTTTTGCGGGTAAACGGATCGCCATCGCGATGAGTTACGGGGATGTTGATCCGGTCAGATCCGGGTGTGTGAATGCGTTGCGAACATTTCAAGATGCTTTCAGTTACACAAGATCAAAGATCGTAGGTATGGTGTACGGCAGTGCACTGAAGGCCGGTGAGATTGAGAATAATGAAACCTTGATGTGGGAAGCTGAAGAACTTGGGAAACGGCTAGTGAGCCATTAATTAGATAATATTGTATGAATAATAAGGAGTTACTCGCCCGGCGGGAAAAGGCGCTGGGGAAAGGTGCGCCGTTATTCTATCGTGAACCAATCAATATCATACGTGGAGAAGGTGTGTACCTGTTTGATGACACCGGCAAACGGTATATCGATATGTACAACAATGTACCCTGTGTCGGCCACGCGCACCCGCATGTGGTCGAGGCGATGCTCAAGCAGGCCGGTACACTGAACGTGCACAGTCGCTATCTTCACGAGTCCATCGTGAAATATGCGGAACGACTTGCATTTCACCACGATAAATCACTGACAACCACCGTCTTCACATGTACCGGCACCGAGGCTAATGAAGTGGCGATTATGATAGCGCGCTGCTCAACCGGCGGTCGCGGCATCATCTGCACCGATGCGGCTTACCATGGCAACAGTGAGGAAATCCGCAAATTGACCCATACACCCGTGGGCGGTAAGGGTGAAGTCCGGAGCATACCGTTTCCCCAAACCTATCGCCCACTCCAAGCAGGAGTGAGTGAGGCAGAACTGACCGAGCTATACCTCGCTGAAGTCCGGCGGGTAATCGAAGAATTCGCAGCAGCTGGCATCAAGCTTGCAGGTATGCTGGTCTGCTCAATACTTGCGAACGAAGGACTGCCGAATATCCCTGCGGGTTTCATGCCGCGGGCTGTGGAGATGGTGAGAGAGGCAGGGGGCTTGTTCATTGCCGATGAGGTCCAGGCTGGACTGTGCAGGTCAGGTCGCTGGTGGGGTTATGAAGTCACGGGATTTATTCCGGATATCGTTTCTATGGGCAAACCGCTGGGAAACGGGTTCCCACTCGCCGGTGTCATAGCCAGCGAGGATCTGGTCAACCTGTTTCGGGCATCTACACGGTACTTCAACACCTTTGCATCCAGCCCCCTGCAAGCTGCGGTAGGAAATGCCGTGCTCGATGTCCTCGAGAAGGAAAAGCTCTGCGAAAACTCGGCGGATGTGGGCGCTTACCTACGCAGCCGGCTGGCGCCTCTGCCGGCACGCTATGATTCAATTGCTGATATAAGGGGCCACGGATTGTTCGTCGGCCTGGAGTGGGTCAGTGACCGTACCACCAAGACTCCGGACAAGCGTGGTGCGGCGGAAGCCGCCAACCGTCTCAAGGACAAAGGTTTCCTCGTAGCCAATGCCGGCGCCCTCGGCAACGTTTTGAAGATACGTCCTCCGCTGGTCTTTGCCCGGCAACATGCGGATACATTCGTTGACGCGTTAGACGAAGTGTTGCAGGATATGTATGGAAATAGCTGATATCGATGTCGAGGCGATGGCTCACCAAGCGCTCGAAGCTTGGGAATTTCAGTCAGCTAAGCACGAATTGGTATCGGTCACAGAAAATATCGTATTTCGTGTCGATGCCGGTGATGGCAAGGTACTGCGGCTATGTCTGCACCGTTCGTGGTATCACAATCTTCCGGAGCTTATATCCGAATGTCAGTGGACGCGTGCTTTATCCGAATACGGCATCAGCACACCCGTCCAGGTTCCGGCCTCTGACGGCAACGATCATGTACTGGTCAGGGACAACGTGAGCGGTGAAGCCCGCTACGCAAGCATGAATCAGTGGGTTGATGGTGAAATAATGGGCCGTATCATTGCCCGCAGCGAGGATTTCACGATCCATTTCATACGAATGGGCGATATGGCTGCCCGAATACATAACCAGGCATCAAAATGGAAGCCACCTCCGGGATTTACGCGTCACTCGCTGGACGCAGAAGGATTCATGGGGAAAAAGCCTTTCTGGGGACCTTTCTGGGCAGCACCGACCCTCACCTCAGATGAACGGAAAAGATTCGAACACCTGCGAGAAGCAGTTTATAAGCTGCTGGCGCGGCTGAATACAGATTCGGACAATTACAGCATGATCCACGCCGACCTGCACCCGAGGAACCTGGTCATCAATGGCGAACATCTGCACGTCATCGATTTTGATGATGCCGGGTTTGGGTGGCACATGTATGAGCTGGCGGTGGGACTGTTTCATTACCAGGACCATCCACGTTTCCCCGAGATGGTGGAAGCTGTATTCGAAGGCTATCGACAGGTCAGACGGCTCGAAAAGAAGTCAGCTGGTCTGCTGTCACTGTTTTTACTGGTCAGGGCCCTGGCCAGTGTCGGCTGGGTGGCCGCACGACCTGAGCTGTCAAAGGTGAGTGCGGGAAGGCATGACCGTTACGGGAGATGGGTAGCTGACAAAGTTTTTTCCCTCTCTGCTGGCATGGGCCTTTAACTATCAAATGAAATTCGGCATCGAACTCTCCTGGAAGATATTACCTCACAGCCCGACCAAGTTCATCTTCAAGTTTTTCTACAACCCTATCACTCCCTAACGGTCTTCCGTTACTTTCATGACTTCGCAGTTCCTTTACCTTCTTTTCTAATACTGCCCATGAGAGAAATTCCCTCCAATCATGCACTATTGCAGATAATGGATAAACCTTCGCAAGATTGTCATCTTCTTCTGGCATGTGCGCATGAGCACTGCTCCATGGATATTCAAAAGGCTTTTTTACAGGTCTGGCACACACAGGATCAAGAAACAGGTATAGTATCCCTAGAATTTAAGAATTCAGGTTATCTGGTTAAAAGACTTGACGCAGCAAGTACGGATGTAATATCCAGTTTGAATCCTGGCCCCATGCTGGTAGACAGGAACGCGCTTCTGATATACTGCCCTTTAGCCCCACTTGGCTTTGCTTTAACAATAGCTTCGACCACCGCTGCCAGGTTTTCCAGGATCTTGTCTTTGTCAAAACTGATTTTGCCAATGGGCAAATGGATAATAGCTGTTCTATCCAAACGAAATTCACTTCTGCCCTTACGAGCTTCATTCACAACTCGGGCTAAATCTTGAGGCGGTACTACGGTGCCAGCCTTGGGATTGGGCAGCAAACCTCGCCGCCCCAAAATACGACCGAGCTTGGCTACTTTGGGCATCATGTCAGATGTGGCAATAGATACATCAAATTCAAGCCAGCCACCTTCAATTTGTTTAATAAGCTCGTCTGCTCCAACATAGTCAGCACCTGCTTCCTCCGCCAACTTTATACCCTCACCCTGGGTAAAGACGAGCACTCGTGTCTTCTTCCCCAGTCCATTAGGCAGTAAAACTACACCACGCACTTGTTGGTCAGCACTCCGAGGATCGACTCCCATCTTCAAATGGAGTTCAACGGTTTCATCAAATTTAACGTAGGAAGCCTTCTTGGCTAATTCAATCGCTTCTTCAGCGGAATAGGTCCTTGATTTGTCTACAAGTTTACTAGCTTCCTGATATTTCTTACCATGTTTTTCCACTTATTTATATCCTCAAAATCCTACAGACTTTTAAGAACCTGAATTTATTCTACCTCAACTCCCATGCTCCGAGCCGTGCCAGCAACAATGCTTGCTGCCTTATCAATATCAGTCGTATTGAGGTCCTTCATTTTATTCCGCGCGATCTCATAAACTGTA
Organism: Dehalococcoidia bacterium; assembly: GCA_030603485.1. GTDB lineage: Bacteria > Chloroflexota > Dehalococcoidia > GIF9 > AB-539-J10 > RBG-13-51-36. Next base: position 1,973 of record JAUVXS010000003.1, on the reverse strand, counting down.
TCTTTACTTATCTTGCCTATTTTCTCGCTTCCGGTATTACCGCCACCCTGTTCTCCTCCCAAAGCGCGCCGGAACAGCTCAGAAACAGGTGGCATCTTGGTCACAAAGCTAAAGGAGCGATCCTCATATACAGTTATCTCAGCAGGAATGATGAAACCTTCTTGGGAAGCAGTTCGCTCATTATAGTCCTTACAAAAAGCCATGATATTAATACCATGTTGACCTAAAGCAGGTCCCACAGGTGGTGCCGGAGTAGCTTTACCTGCAGGTATCTGCAACTTAATGATCGTTTTAACCTTCTTCGCCATTACTGATTCCCTCTTTTATTGCGTTATGGGCTCTTACTCAGGCGTTATATCCTTTCTATCCCCAGGAGGTCTAATTCCACAGGCGTTTCCCGGCCGAAGAGCGATAATAAAACTATTGCCTTACCTTTGTTCAGATTAACTTGCTCCACTTTGCCGATGAAGTCAATAAAAGGCCCACTCGTTACACGTACACTATCTTTTTCCTTAAAAGTCATTTTAACCTCGGTAGGAGCTTCGTCCATGCGTCGCAGGATGGCATCCGCCTCTTGTTCAGGTAAAGGAACAGGTTTGGTACCAGCACTCACAAAGCCAGCGACCCCAGGGGTGTTGCGTACTATGTCCCAGCTATACTCGTCTAATCTCATATTTACCATGATATAGCCTGGGAAAGCTTTCTTAGTCATCGTATGCCGCTTTCCAGCTTTGATTTCAATCTCTTTAGTTGTGGGTATCACCACATCAAATATCTTATCACCCACATCCATATATTTGATACGCTGTTCTAAATTCCTCCTGGCCTGCTCTTCATGACCGGAAGAGACGTATAATAAGTACCATTCTCCATCAACCATTGACTACTAACCACTTACAAGCAAAAATAGTTGTGTAAAAGCCCAATCTAAAGCACCTAAAATGGCTCCTACAACAGCACACACAACGAGCACTAAGAGACTCAACCTCAAAGCTTCCTGCCTTGTTGGCCAGTGCGCTTTTCGCAGTTCAGCTATTACCTCGGTAAAGAAACTGAACCTCGATTTTTTAGCCGGAGCGGACTTAGCACTCGCTTTCTTAGCGTGAGTTGTCATAAGTTACTTGGTTTCTCGATGCATAATATAGCCACGACAATAAGGGCAATACTTATTCAACTCCAGCCGTTGCGGATCATTCTTCTTGTTCTTTGTCGTAGTATATGTTCTCCGCAAACATTGACTGCAAGCTAGGTGGATAATTACGCGTAAATCGCCCTTCTTTTTAGCCACGTCTATTTAAAAATTTACAAAGTGCGTAGGAGTCAATATTTATGATTTATGCGATAATCTTGCTAATCACGCCAGCACCGACTGTCCTACCACCCTCCCTGATAGCAAAGCGTAATCCCTCCTCCATAGCTACGGGGTAAATGGTCTTAATCTTCATGTGAGCCAGGCTGTCACCGGGCATAGCCATCTCCACACCCTCAGGAAGAGTTATTTCGCCCGTAACATCCAGAGTTCTGATATAAAACTGGGGCTTATAACCATTGAAGAAAGGTGTGTGCCTGCCGCCTTCTTCCTTGGTTAAAATATATACTTCGGCCTCAGCTTCGGTATGAGGCTTGACCGTGCCTGGCGCTGCTAGAACCTGACCCCGCTCTATTTCATCTCGATCTATGCCTCGCAATAGCACTCCAACAGCATCGCCAGCTTCTGCTTCGTTCATGGTCTTATGGAACATCTCTAAGCTAACCACCACTATCTTCTTCGTCTCTTTTAACCCCACTATCTCTACTTCGTTACCGGCTTTGATCACCCCTCGTTCTATTCGGCCTGTGGGCACAGTCCCCCGTCCTTTGATACTGAACACATCTTCTACTGGCATCAGGAAAGGTTTATCCCTTTCCCTCTGTGGTAGCGGAATATAATCATCTATAGCATCCACCAACTTCCATATTGGTCCACACCATTG
>JAUVXS010000055.1 GCA_030603485.1 Dehalococcoidia bacterium | reverse complement strand
CGGCTCCAGTTGCTCACGCACAGACGGATACCTGTTCAGGCAATCCTCGATGCTAGACCTGCCCGCCTTGATGTCCTCGATACACTGGACGAGAATGTCCTCAAACTTTTTCAAATCCGTTTCCTCTCCTTTTTCGAATTTCAAGAGCAGTCCTCAGTAGCGGTTCTAATTGATTACGGATAGACGGATACCTGTCCAGGCAATCCTCGACGCTAGACTTGCCTCTCTCGATGTCCTTGACATGCTTGACGAATATATCTTTAGATTTTTTCAACTCTGTCCCCTTCCTTTTCCAGGATATTACGGAGTTTAACCAGTGCCCGGTGCAGAATGACCCTGACATTTCCTTCTTTTTTCTTCATGAGAGAGGCGATTTCAGCGAACTCAAAACCCTCGATAAAACGCAGGATGACCACCTGCTGCTCGTCGCCGCTTAGCTGCAAAATCGCCCTCCGCAAACGCTGCTGCTCAAAACTGGCTTCGGTTGCCCGCTCAGGGCTCGGTGCCGAATCATCAGCCAGAATTTCAACTTCGAGATATGCCCTATCCTTTCTAGTCCGGTAAAAATCTACCACCAGGTTATGGCTGATGGTCATCAGCCAGGCAACAAACGGACTAGCCATTTTTTTATATTTGCCAATTGCCTGCCAGGCCTTGAAGAAGACCTGCTGGGTCAGGTCCTCGGCGTCCGCTTCATTGCCTACCCGGTAATAAATGTGTCTATATACCCTGTCGACATGCATGTCATACAGTCTCCCGAAAGCCTCGGCATCATGACCGATAGCTCTCTGAACCAACATAGCCTCATCTGATGTTTGTCCTTCAGAATGGTTCTGGTTCACTCCTTCACCTCTTTTAACGAACAAGCCGCTGAAATGTTACAGAAAGCCTGTTATCCAATAGTTATTTACCAAGAGTCTGTAGATAACTGTACTATGCCCGAGAGAGCACAATCAAGTTTGAAATTGTCGAATATAAATTATTAACGATTGTTCAGTCGGGACTATTTACGAAAGCTCGGATAACCCACGGCCGATGACATCATTTTACTTTCTTGTGCTGCCTATCGTATATCATGTCTTTTATTACGCCTTTAGCCAGAACCTGTCTAATACCGGACAGATTGCGGACCAGCATGAAGAGGTCGATAGCTAATGCATAACGTGCTAGCGACAGCGAGCCTTCCAACAACCAGACAAACAGAGGCAACAGAGCAAATCCAATGAGTATAGCCGCCGCAAATTTACGGGTAGTAAAGAACGGAATAGCTACTATTACCAGCGTAACAAGTATTGCCTCGGGGGCTAGCACGAGAAAGATACCTATAATGGTGGCTGAACCTCTGCCACCCCTGAAACCTGCGAACACAGAGAAATTATGCCCCACTAGAGCACCAAAACCAGTCCCAAAGACCCAGAGTTCCGAAATGTTTAGAGTCTGTGCAATGAGTATAGCAACCGCCCCCTTCGAGATATCAATGAGACCGACAAAAACGCCTTCATGAGCACCGATTTGGCGGATAACATTAGCGGCACCCATGTTACCTGAATCGACGTTCCGAATATCTATGCCTTTACGCATGCGAGACACGATGTAGGCTGTAGGAATGGAGCCTAAAAGATACCCGATGATTATGCTTAGAATACCTAGTAGCATCTTCTCATCTTACGCTGAGAATCCGCTATATTTTCCCTCATTTTCTACCGCTGCTAGGTGGCAGATTGCCTGTCTCCAAGCACGCTAACAATAATGAGACTAGGCCCTGCGTGCGTGCCGATAACAGGGCTTGCACGCGAGAGGTAAATAGGAACTTGCTGATACTTTGACTGCAGCCTCTGGACCAACCTGTTGGCCTCATCTAAGTCAGTGGCGTACTCTACAGCTAACCCTTCAACGTTGTCAAAGCTTGCGGCGAAATTATACAGGTTGTCTATCGCCTTAGCTCGGGAGCGTTCTCGAGCACAGGGATACACCTCACCATCCTTGAGGCCGATGATCGGGTTTACCTTGAGTAATGAACCAAGAAAGGCTTGCGCTTTGCCGATGCGCGCGCCACGTTGCAGGTATTCAAGGGTATCAAAGGCAGCACGTATATCCACCCGGCCGATACTGTGACGTGCCACATCCAGCACTTCATCAAGGCTGGCTCCATTCTGGGCTGCTTTAGCAGCAGTAATTGTCATGAAACCCTGTGCCATAACCCCCCACTGCGAGTCCAGGACCTCCACACGGCATTGCTTCTTCATCAACCCTACGGCTTGTAACGCCACTTGATAGGTAGCACTCAGCTTGGAAGTTAAACTGATAACCAGGATCTCGTTTGTTTTTTCGGCAAGCTTATCGTATGCACCGGCAAAAGCTGCTGGAGCCGGCACAGATGTCGCAGGCAAAACCTTGCTGGTTTTCAGCTTTCCATAGAACTGGTCAGGACTCAGGTCAAGACCATCATGGTAGAGTTCAGTGCCAAAGCGGACAACAAGTGGAACCACTGTAATCCCGAACTCTTCAGCTACCTGAGTGAGCAGGTCGGCAACGCTATCAGTCACAATAGCTACATCAGGCATAAATATTCACCTTTCCGTCAACAAACAACCCAGACAATATCATCTTGACGCCACACGGGACTAAAATAGTATGGGTCGTCTGTAGATATGATACTGCCTGCTCATAAACTGCGGGACGAAATGATACCCCATACGGGGGCGGGCTACCAGGGCGAGAGGAGCCATGAGTCCAGCTACGATATTATTTCCAGTCAGTTAGTTCGGCCTTTGTCAGCATACTTCCAAGCGCCACCAACCATAGCGACGCGGTCATTGCCACTCCTAAAATCCACCAGCTTAACGTATCCTCCTGCCGGACATCTCCGATGACCATTTTGGACAATAAATAAAGAAGACCAATGCCAGCCACTGCCAGCATAGAGTGTGCTACTACGCGCCATCCTTTTCGTGTTAGCAACTTGTTTAATATCATCACTCTCTCCTTGCCCCTCTACTAATATTATACTCCATGGAGGACATCTTGAAAAGTGGCGGAGAAAGTCAGGCTATTTTGAAATTGACAGGTTACGATTTGAGGAATAGGATTCACTAGACAAAGAGAATCAAGGCAGAAATCGACCCCAAAAAGTCTTGTGACTTTTTGGGGACCCCGGATATGAACTTATGTTAAATTTGGGTACGGTTCCCAGGGAAAGTGCAAGATTTGCCTGGGATGGTTAAGAATCCGATGCAGGCTGAGTTGATATACAATCCTTCTGGTGGACAGGTAGTCATCAGGCACGAACTTGACAATGTGGTCGCCTTTTTGGAGCGCTACGGGTGGTCTGTCACGTTACAAGAAACCAGCAAGCCACTGGAAGCGACCGAACTGGCCCGCCATGCTGTCAATAGAGGTGCCCGGGTAGTTATTGCCGCCGGTGGCGACGGCACTATTAACGAGGTAGCAAACGGGCTGGTGAACACTGATGTGGCGCTGGGGGTGCTTCCTCTAGGAACGACTAACTCGTGGGCATTACAGATGCGTATCCCGGCGCTCAACCCCATGCTTCCGGGCACACAAGCGGTCAAGCTGATTGCTGCTCTGGAGGAAAGAATTGCGCGCCCACTACCTGCCAACTACTATCGAAAGGTGCTATTGGACGCTGCTCGAGTGCTCGTAGATGGACGCACTGTTGCCGTCGATATGGGCGAGCTCTCCGGTCGCCACTTTCTGATGTGGGCAGGCATTGGATTTGATGCCGCCATTGTCCAGAGTATGCCGCCGAAAGAAAAAAGAGCATTAGGCTCCTGGGCATACGTACTTCCGGCAATCGAGTCAGCTTATCGATACTCCGGCACCGATGTTTGGCTGAATCTGGACGGAACGGTCATAAAGGTCAGCACGCCATTTATCGTCATTAGCAATATTCAACTCTATGGGGGTGTGATGGCCATTGGGGCTAAGGCCTGTGTGAACGACGCCAAGTTAGATGTGTGCATTTTCAAGGGAGGCGGTTTCTTCACCTTTGTGCAGCAAGCCATGAAGGTGCTCTCACATAGACATCTCCAGGACCCGAAGGTAGAGTACCACCAATGTCGTGAAATAGTTGTCGAGTCAGCGCGCCCACTGCCAGTTCATGTGGACGGTGAGACTTTTACCAGGACCCCGATCGCCATCCATACCGTGCCCTCATCGCTGAAGGTCATCATACCGGAGATTGTGCCAGGGCACTTGTTCGGCCCATCAACCTGCTCTTCACGTCAGTAGAAGTCTTAGAGCAGAGCGGCAGGAAGGAACAGATATAAAAAGCACCATCAGTGAAAAGCTAGCGCTTTTGAATTTATTGACGGAGGCAGGGGAGGCACCATCTCTTTCAGTCCAAAAGACTAATCCTTACGAGCCTGATCAAAAGACAGGCCTTGGCAGTGGTGTTCAGATAGATTATACCCAAGTATAAGATATATTTAAAGCTGCTTTTCTACTTTTTGATCACATCAATATAACAAAAGAGGCTTTTGTTATTTCAGGGGAAGCAATTGCATCCTTATCCCTCCTGGAGGTCTAGGAATTTTTTAGCACAAGGGCAATACGGGCGCGAAGAGGCACAATGTTTGGTAAGTTTCAGGCTGTTGACAAAGACAGCCCAGCTACTTGAGTACCCGCTAGTGAGCTAGGCCAATGTTGTGGCGAAACGTTGTATAAACGTTGTATCATAGGAAAATCTTCAATGGGGCGTGAGTATGGCAAAGAAAAGGCATAACAGTAAATAAGGAGAATGATATGCAATTACTAAGATTAATAGCGGCCATACTAGTTTTTGCATTGCTCACATCATTTTGCTTTATCATCAGCCCAAATGAAGAGGTAGAGCTGCCAATTGATGTACCGGCTGTCACATTGACAAGCAGTTATACCATAAATGGAGACCCGTTTTCTGAGTCCCAGTATACCAGGGCCTTTTTCTCCTTAAGGAACCCAGACAGCGGCGATACCGTAGAACTGGGTTATAGCAATGACCAGTACCATAGCACTCTAATCATACCGGGTGTTTACGATGTGAATTATGCACACACAATCGGCTCCGAAATTCCCCAGAACAAGGACGCCGTTGTCAGGTCTGCAGTGTCTATCCAGACTGATCAGGACTTAGATATCAACGTTTCTTCGGTTGTGATCAGGCCACATTTCACTCTTAATGGTAAACCTTTCTCCACTAGTGCTTATAATAGTGCGGAATTCCATTTACAGCACATCTCTGGTGGTGAGCGTATTCCGCTAGGTAAAAGCTACCAAGCGAGCGATCCGATTCACATATTGCCGGGTATTTACAACGTAATCTACAGTCATCAAAATGGCAGTGGTGTTCCCCAAAATCAAGATGCTATTGTCAAAGCCGCGGTGACTATTGATGCGGATCAAGTATTAGGGGTTAATGTACCGGCTGTTACCTTGACAAGCAGTTATACCATGAATGGAGACCCGTTCCCTGAATCCCAGTATGTTAGGGCTTTTTTCTCCTTAAGGAACCCAGACAGCGGCGATACCGTAGCACTAGGTTATAGCAATGACCAGTACCATAACACTCTGATCATACCGGGTGTTTACGATGTGATCTATGCACATACACAAGGCTCCGAAATTCCCCAGAACAAGGACGTCATTGTCGTGAGTGATGTCAGCATCGATTCTAGTTAAGCCCTGGCAATTGATGTGCCGGCTGTCTCCTGGACAAATAGTCACAACAAATTAGATAGATGAATTATAAGCTCAATGACTGTCGGGTTATGAACCCGACCAGCTTCAACCGACGATGCCTCATCGAACAAAATTCCAGATTGCGAAGTTGAGGTAACAATTTAGTATTTTGTTAAATATCACAGCATGTGAATGTGACAAACTTGCATTCGGAATGCTGGCCATCGGGCAACTTATATTCAACAAGTACTCATTTTGTGACGTCTATTTCAAATAAGAAGAAGACTTTCTCACTCTTGAGTGCATGTCGGCATCCCCATGTTTGTTCTATAGAAACAAAATGGTTTAATTGCTGTCTTCAGTGCACTATAATATGGTTCTAACAAATGAAAGAACTATTCCGTGATAAATCAAGAGATAAATTAGCTCAGAACCTCAACTCCTTGGGTATTAGAGCGGACTTGGCTGAACGTGGCCGAGCGGAGGAAAAAATAGAGAATTCCTGGTATCAACGTTCATTGGGAATTATAGACATACCAGAAGGATTGGTCAGATGGATAAATATCTTGAAAAAAGATGGGAGTAGAAACAGCCCTCCTCGATGGTGGGTCATTCTTTGTATACCGGATGAGAGACCCCTCACAAATCACAAAGCGGTTGACATCAAGACAATAAGAAAAAAGACATTTCCATTGTTCGGGAAAGTAGTCGATGTGACCTGGAAAGGAAACGACCATTATACTGGACTAGCCGAAGTTCTTTCCAACGATGAAACAGTAAAAGACCTGGCGAAAAGGATTGGCAACTTGACAGTTCACAGTTATGCCAAAGAATTTCAAGGGTGGGCAGTGCAGGTGGACAGGCGATTCGAGCCAACAAACCAGGATTGGGCAACTATTCAGAAGATTGCTAATTATATCCTTTCATCAGCTCGTGTCTACTAGCCAAGGCCTGGATCTCTGATGAGTAATCCAGGATTGAAGGGAAACGCAAACGGTGTCAAACAGTTATGCTCATCACTGGACAAACACGCCTATGTTCGTTCAATGGCAGTTGTAGGCTGCAGTTTTGCATTTTGTCTAATTATTGTATAGACCTTGCGAAGTTAATCCAAATGGACGGGGAGAGCCGGGGCAAACTCGATTAACATCTCCCCGAAATCCTATTTATATAAGGAAACGGTAGCGGTAAAACGCTAGCGTTGTTATTCTTGTGGTGGAGGCGGGCGAGGCCCCATCTCTCTCAGTCCCAAATATCCTGTCTCTCCTTAGACATCGGCATGCCTTAGCGGTGGTGTTCAGGTTTAGTTAGGCTAGGGAACTATCTACTCAGGCGGCAGCGAGAACGTCTTGAATCTCCCTCTTGGCAAATTCATCGGTCTCCCGTGCCAAGCTGGCTTCCAGGATTTGTCTGACCCGGCTACCCCCGATTTTACCCAGAGCCCAAGCAGCATAGGCGCGTACTAACCCCTCTGGATCCTGCATGGCTTGAGCGAGATCAGGAATGAACGTAGGGTCACCCATATTCCCTAAGGCAATAGCGGCGTTTCTCTGGAAGTACTTCTTGTCCCTGATATAGTTGTACATCAGCGGTTGCACCCTTTCGATGTAGAATTCATCAGACAGGTTCAAGAGCTTGGTAAGTTCAAAATCCTGTGCTACCTTAGTCAGAAACTCGTTCCGGGACAACTTCGCCTTTAACTTCTTCTGGTTTCTGGGGCATACTTCCTGGCAAATATCACAACCGTGAATCCAGATGCCCATCTTCTCCCTGATGTCAGGGGGAATGTAGCTGGTGACTCCTACGAGATAGTCATCCTGGGTCATAAAGGTGTTGAAGGCGATGCAGCGGCGCGGATCCATCTTCAGCGACTCGTAGAGGGCTCCAGTGGGACAGGCATCAAAACACGCTGTGCATTTGGGCGGGCACTTCACTTCTATGGTAGGCTCATCATACTCAAGCTCAGCATCTACGATGAAAGCAGTAACGAGGATGAACGACCCTATCCCCTCAGCGAAGGCGAAGGTATTCTTTCCGTAAGTGACTATGCCAGCTCGGGCTGCTGATAACCGCTCAGGAACAACCAGTCGTTGGGCCACTTGGCAACCGCTTTTCTCCAGGAACTCGCGCATCAGATGTCGTCGAGCCCCGTTGATGCGGTGGCGAGGAGTGAGGTAACACCTGGACTGGTAGAACCGGCCTATCTTGCCCACCAGCTTCTCGGGAAAAGATTCCTTGAATATATCATACACCACCACTATAATGGACTTGGCTGATGGCATAACGCTCTTGGGGTCAGCACCTGTGAGTGGCTGGAAAGCGCCTTCAATATACCAGGCATACATGTCACGCCGCGAGTTGAGCTCAGCGATATAGTCGGGAAAACCGTCGGCAGTAGTAATGCCAACTTTGCTGTAGCCTAGGTCAAGGCCGAGATCTTTTATGTCTTCGCTGAGCGACATTAGTTTACAGCTCCTTACTTCTTTATGTTCCCTTCTCTGAGTTGAACTGGCTTGGCGGTAAAATCTGCTGCAACCAGCCTTCCATACTCACGTACATCCTTTGGTGGCTCCGCGATAACCTGGCGACACTCGAGCACGAGCGATTCCGTAGGGCATTTGTAGGCGCAGACACCACAGCCAATACAGAGGTCAGGATTGAGAACCGATACCTTGCCCGTTTTGTTCTTGAGTTCCACCACGCCATTCTTGTTCTTGACCATCACCCTGCTAATTCTGTTCTTGGCCCCCGGGAAGTCTTCGAGTTGTATCGCTCCCATGGCACAGCGCTTGACACATAACCCGCAGCCAACACAGACTTCCGGATTAGTGCGCACCAGATAGTTAGACGGGCTTAAGCTCATAGAATGCTTTAGTTTATAGAATGCCTCGAACCACATGCAGCAGCACCGGCAGCAATTGCAGATGGTATCCACCTCTTCTTGCCAATTGGAAACTCCGTGTACCAATCCAGCTTCAGCACACTGGCGCAAAATCTCATGGGCTTCCTGGCGGGTGATTTTGTGCCCCAAACCATTTTCAACGGTGTATCGCCCGAGACGGCCAAAATGAAGGCAAACCTCAATAGGATACTCACAATTGGGAGAGTCAGGGTCGATATTTTTGCGGTGCCGGCACGGGCATGTAGAGACAGCAAAGTAATCCAGAGAATCTAACACCTTCACTACTTCTTCATAGGGGAGAATCTGGTGGGTGTGCTCTATGGTCTCTTGAATGGGCAGCACCCGTAATCCCTTTAGATGCGTCAGGTCATACTGGTCATAGAAACCATGGTAATAATATTGATTCACCAGACGTGCTATAGCTTTGCTCCGTTCATCGGTGCGCCCGGCCCAGAAGGCGCTGCGTAAAAAAACAAAATAGGAGTCGTTCAGGCTATAGCGGACGGTATCACCTGTAACGCTGCGGAAAACGATGCCTTTCTTGGCTAGAGCATCAAGCTGGTGTCTCAACTCGACCGGATCCATTTGTTTCATCTCGGCTAGTTCCTCGAGGTTCCTCCCCGAAAAGGGCATTCCGGTTAACAGGTATGCTTCTTCAGGAGTGTAGGTAGCCATCATCAGGGGCATCAATTCGTCCGCTTCAGGCATGCCCCACCAGGTTTGCTTCAGCCAGTCGATAAGACTCCTGTAAATTTGTTGGTCAGACACGGTAGTTTCCTCCTTTTCTCTTGAGACAATCAAACATACGGCTGGGATCCTCCGCCAGCGCTCTCAGCACTCCCTCAAAGGTGTCCATCTCTCCCTTGGGAAAAGGCTGTCTCAAATTCGAAATTTCTGGTGGAGACGGGGGAGACCCCATCTCCCTCAGCCCTAAATATCCTGTCCATCCTAAAACAGCGGCATGCCTTAGGGGTGTTGTTCAGATAGATTATACCTACATATAGAACAAATTCAAAGTTTCCTTTCCACTTTTTAGCCACATTGATGAAACAAAAGGGGCTTTTTCCATACTTAGGAACCTAGCTAGATTTTTCTTCCCCTTGGGAGTAGAGAAATGAGTTTATAAATTAGAAAGATGTGCAGCCATCTCAGGGACACAACTCTCTGGAAACATCTAAAGGGAGGGCACTAATTGCATTGCTGGACACCTGATAACACTGTGCTTCTGCTTGAACTCCCAAATTGGTTCTATGCGAAGCACAATAGATAAATCCATCATTACACAAATAAAAACCATGCTAATCTGACTTGTCTTCTAGTGTTGACGGGCTCAGATGATAGTTTTAAACTATTCATTGTAATCATATGACTACGACCTGAGATTGACTAAGAAAGGAGGATAGTCATGAAGTGGAAGGACCTTTTTATCGATGGTTACAGTCGCATTCCAGAGTTATTAGAAAACGTGCTTAAAAGCCTAGCTCAGGATGAACTGGACTGGCAGCCGAGGCATGATTGTAACAGTATTGGTTGGCTAATCTGGCACTTGACACGCCAGCAAGACGCCCAGATTGCCTCTTTGATGGGTGGCAAGCAACTTTGGATTACAGATGAGTGGCATGGTAAGTTCAATCGACAGCCAGATCCAAAAGACATTGGTTTCGGACAGAGCCCGGAGCAAGTGTCAGAGTTTAAGTCACCGGAAGCAAGAATACTATTGGGCTACAATC
>JAUVXS010000081.1 GCA_030603485.1 Dehalococcoidia bacterium | reverse complement strand
ACTGAGCAAATCTTTCTTGATGACCTCTCTGGTAGTACTTCCTTTGAGTTCCACTTCCCGGGGTATATGATGCTTTATCTTAACCGCCTTAACACACCTTCTAAAAGGAACGGGGTCCTTCACAATGACGAAAGCAATTGTGAAATATTTAGTACCTCCTTGCCCAAACCCCAAATCACCGGACTCATCTAGATAAACATACAGTTGTTTTTCAACCGTAGAACTATTCACTTCATCGCCTCTTGCCAGAGTTGGTGGAGGAGGCGCTGGCGAAGTTTGGGGTCGAGGATGGAGCCGAGGTAATCTTCAAAGACTTCGTCTGTCTTCTGCTTTAAGCCTTCCAATTCGGGGACGATTTCTTTCAAGTAATCCTCATCTTTGGGCATTTTAACGCTGTCTAATCCAGCCTCCAGCCAGACCTTGAGATAGCGGGCTTCCATTTCGGAAGCGCAATCTATGTGTTCCCGGCCTGAAGAAAGCCGCCAGCCAAAGAGTTCTTGCTCTAATTTAACTTCGCCCGGAACTTTGGGCAGGCTTTTGGTGAGTAAAGGCTTGTGGGCCAATATCTTCTCCCGGTAGAACTTTCCCAGGGTATCTTCACCAAGCTTATCCATTACTGTCTTCACCAGAAGGTCAATATCTATTCCCTCTTTGGTCTTCCGCCTCTTGCCAAAGCTCTTGGCTTTTTCAATTCGGGATTTGACCAAATCAACCACTGCTCGATAGACCTCAAGCTGCTCCTCATCAGTTAAGCCTAAAATCTCGCCCATTACGATTTTATCTAGCTCACGGCGGTCTTTAAAGTTTACTTCGTTAAAGATGTTATCGATTTCCCTTGAGGCTATCCCATTAATTGCGTTAGCTAAACGTTCCTTAACATTGTCTCTCAAAAGTCAGGGGTTAATTATCATTAACTGCTTGGCATCCATCGTCTCAAATTTGAGCGCTCCTTGGCCTAAGCTGCGCCTTCCGTGTGACTCAATCATAAGTGCCGTCAAAGTAGAGTTAAGTATCGCCCAAAGAGCTATGGAATTGCCTGTATCAAAAGGGAGAATGCGATGGAAGCATCTATCACTGATGATCGGATTTGAACTAAATGCACATAGGAAGCGATCATTTACAACATACAGCATAAACAATTGAGTTTCTTGCAAGTTACTTTCAGGAATTGCCCACCACCCAGGAGTTCGGCGCTTGACAGTCTCTACTTCCGGCCAAGGGATACCAGCAGCGACCTTTTGTCTTCTTCGAGTTTTCTGTTGTTCTCCCCATTGGATATAACTTAAGGCACGTGTTATTCCACTACTCTTCATGTCTTCTTTGGAACAGCCACAGGAAAAAACCTTACTATCCAAGTGTTCTGTATTTATAAATAACTTTTGCACTTGGTCGCTTGTTCTGATGATAGGCTTCAGGAATTCCTTTTCTATTTGCCATCGCTTTACTGTTGAGGTATCTAAATAGAAGAAATCATTGATTCCAGAATAACAGCCTGGCCGAACTTTAGCGATTTCCTTCAAGGATACCAACTTTGGTTTACAGTTCTCTAAGACTTTAAAGAAAACTTCAGGCGCCTCAATGTATTTGCCCCATTTAGCACCAACAAACTTATCCTCTTCCTTATCAAACCCTTCCTCCCAAAGTTCAGCCTGAGATTTTGGGAAAATCCTCAGTTCTTCATTCTGATAGAACTCAGAATGAGCCATGATGGTCTTTACCAGCTTATCAATTTCGTTTAGCCTTTCAATCTGTTTTTGCCACATTTCCTGAGCCGGAGGGACAAAGTAACTCAAGGGCTTGAAGAGATAGACAAAGCGGACAAGGTTTTCATCCCGTTCTTTCTTATCTTTGCACTTCTCCAGAATGACGATGCAGGTATTGACATCAGCTTCTTCAAACCACCTCTCCACCTTCGATTCGATGATGGCGATGATTTTGTAGTTATTAAGGAAAAATCCCTGAAGCCCCTTGCCGTAGTCCACGTCCAGCCAAGAATTAGACACGATGAAGCCAAAGCGACCGCCGTTTTTCAAAAATTTCATTCCATGGACGAAGAAGTAAGCATGAATGCCAGCCCTTTTTGAAATTTCGGCAATTTCCCTTCCCTTAATATCCTTAAGTGCTTTGTCTATGAGTCTTTCTTTATATTCCTTCACTTCATGAGCAATTCCGGCCATCTCCTCCTGGCGGGTATATGGGGGATTACCCACCACACAATGAAACCAGCGAGGATAGATAACTTCTCTCTCCTTTACACCTAGGGTTTTTGCTCTAGCCCTTCGCCATTTGTCGGGTAACTCAAAGCCACCCTCAGTGCTCAAAAGATTGAAGAAGTCCTCTTGAAGAATGTTGGGATAATTCCTATCCGCACTCAAATCCCTGATGGCTAGGTTTATGGTGGAAAGGTGAGCAGGGAACTTGGCAATGTCATCGCCCCACAAAGTTTTCAGAATATCCTCATGCTTTAGAAATTGATTCATTAGCTTCTTATGTTGATACGCTCTTACCAGGAATGTCCCGGCGCCACAAGCGGGGTCAAGAACTTTGTCATCCTCATGTCTCAGGCAAAACTTGAGGATGATGTCTACTACATCGGGATTGGTGAAATACTGACCTAGGTTGTGCCGCTCATCCTGGGGAATTAATCTCTCAAAGATTGGCCCAATAATGTCGCTGAGCTTGGAGAAGTCATATTGTCTCAGAATATTCACCAACTCTCTTATTTCCTTGACTACCTCTTCTTCATCGGGAAAGGCAATGGTATCAATGAAATCCGTGGTGTAGATTGTCTCATAGTCTATCTTGAGAACCTGATTGAAGTAACCTTGCAGAGTTGACTGTAATACCGAGCCCTTAGTAAGGCTTGCAGGGACTTCCAATGGGTCAAGCTCGCTTGGACGCTTAGCTTGGAGCACATTATAGAACAGTATTTTGTTGACCAAGAGATAGGCAGTCTGCCTTGCCGCTTTATCGAAATCCTGACGCTGCCAGGCGAAGCTCCAACCCTGGGATACAAACCATTTGCCCAGCTCTTTAGCAAAGGCGTTGTCCTTGTGGCAGCGGTTATCAATTATCGTGGTGTAATATTTTGATAGCCGTTTTATCTTATTGTGCAGTCTATAAATGAGGAATTCGTCAGTTGGCAGTTTAGGCTCAGCTTCTCTACCAGAGTGAACGGCATAGAGCCTAGCAAGGAAAATCTCCAGCTGCTTTATGATGGCCTCTTTATATCTTGTCTCCTCAATAAGGTCTAAATTTTCTATCTCCGAAAGGGGATACTTATGAACAACCTGTTCCTCTTCATTTCTTTGCTCATTGACTTTTTGAGTATTAAACCAGATTAGCTCTTTAAAGTTTGTGGTGGCGAAGTATTTAGCTTTCCTGGTATTTGCCTTTTCCCAAGCGGGCTTTCTGAGGTCTTCATAGTCAAAGACGTCAAAATAGGGATGTTTAGCTTCTACAACACAGAGGACATTCTGGCTACGGCGAGATTCACAGATTATGATGTCGGGCGATTTTCTATCCGCTCCAGAAGTATCTACATCGGGGAGGCCCAAATCGAGGTTTTTCTGCTCAATGATTTCCCGCATCCAGTGCATAAGCACTGCTACTGCGCTGCGTTCTGTCTTCCAGCTAGTAGCATCATAAGGGCTAGGGATTCTAGTTAGCCTGCCACCAAACTCAGTCTTCTTCATGCTCTTTTAATACCGCGTTCACAATTCGCCGGGCGATTTCGAAGGCGGCGGCAATGCGGATGATTTTAACATCGGCAAGGCCCTTTATATCCAA
This sequence comes from Dehalococcoidia bacterium, assembly GCA_030603485.1. Lineage (GTDB taxonomy): Bacteria > Chloroflexota > Dehalococcoidia > GIF9 > AB-539-J10 > RBG-13-51-36. Next base: position 4,103 of record JAUVXS010000081.1, on the reverse strand, counting down.
GAGCTTTTCCAAGGGTTGATTTGCCATTCCCTTGAAGCCGCCGAATTTCTCTAGAATCTCCTGAGCAATTCCCTCTGCTGGCTTACCCTTAATCCCCGGGGCAATAAGGATAGAGAGAAGCTCAGCATCGGTCAAGCTTTCCGCGCCGAGTTCACGGAGCTTGCCGCCGGCGTGATGCCATATTGGGGATTTCCTGTTCATCTTTAGTCTTCGCTCCTCTAGGACCACTTTGCTATGCTTAGCAACTCCTTTCCGTAAGGTTCCCTTATTATGCCCTTCTCGGTGATTATAGCGGTTACATAACTATGGGGAGTTACGTCGAAAGCAGGATTGGCTGCTCTTATGCCCTCGGGGGCAATAGGTACTCCCTGGACATGAGTTACTTCCTCAGGGCTTCGCTCTTCAATCGGGATTTTGTCTCCCGAGCTTAAGGACAGGTCAATAGTACTTGTGGGAGCAGCGACATAAAATGGGATTTCGCTTTCTTTAGCCAGTACCGCCAGAGTATAAGTGCCAATTTTGTTAGCGACATCGCCATTGGCAGCAATCCTGTCGGCACCAACAATGACACAGTCTATCTTCTTCTGCTGCATAAAATAGCCAGCTGTGGAATCGGTAATCAGAGTTACAGGGATGTCTTCTTGCATTAATTCCCAGGTAGTGAGCCTGGCTCCCTGGAGAAGGGGACGAGTTTCCGTGGCAAAGACGCTCACTCTCTTTCCTTGTTCTTTAACAGCTTTGATTACGCCCAGGGCAGTGCCATAACCGGCGGTGGCTAAAGGACCGGCGTTACAATGAGTAAGCAGGGTGAAACCATTCTTGATGAGCTCGGCTCCTAGCTGGCTGAGCTGCCTGGTTGCGGTTACTTCTTCCTGGTGAATCCGCTTTGCTTCATCGACAAGCGACCTTTTTATTTCAGCAACGCCATCTCCCCTGGCAGCTTTCCTCATCCTGTTGATAGCTTGAAAAAGGTTGACCGCTGTAGGCCTGGAGACAGCAAAAGCTTGCATGACCTGATTCAATTGAACCAGGAATTCATCCTTGCCTGCTTCTCTGATACCTGATGCGCCCAGAGCTATGCCGTAGGCAGCAGCGACCCCGATGGCTGGTGCACCACGAACCCTCATCTCCTTAATAGCCAGAACTACATCGTGGTAATTATCCAGGTCGGCAAAGACTTGCTCCCGGGGAACTTTGCTCTGGTCCAGTATCCTTAGCTTGCCATCGAGCCATTCTATTGCTCTGGCCATCATCGCCGTTAGTATAATCTAAAGGATGGAAACAAAGGAAGTTTTGAATTACTCTAGAAGACTTGGATAACAAGATACCACGCACAGGTGCAGACATGTTAGATTTTCTGAGATAGCCAGAATCATAGAGCATTAACAGGGCCAAAATTTGATAACCTGAAGAAACAGTGATATCCTTATTGTATTCATTCATCTGGGGAGGCAAAGATGTCCAGGATTTATTTCATAGATGTTACCAATCGTGATGGCGTTCAGACTGCAAACCTCGGTCTGTCCAAGCTGGAAAAGACCATGATAAATATGTACCTCAACGAAATGGGTGTTTTCCAGTCCGAATTTGGATTCCCTGCGACGAGACACGAATCGTTTTACCTTCAGGCGAACTTAGAATTAGCTGACATGGGCGCCCTGCAACCCATGCGTTTAGAGGGGTGGATAAGGGCAATTGTCGATGATGTGGAAAAAGCCTTCAAGCTTGTTCCCAATATTAAGCACCTCAATCTCTCTATTTCCACATCGGACCAAATGATTCAAGGCAAGTTCCTCGGTAAGAAGAGCCAAGAAGATATCGTAAGCATGATGGCCGATGCTGCAGAAGCGGCTCGCGCCCATGGGGCTGAAAGCATAGGTGTAAATGCCGAGGACGCCTCTAGAACTGAAATAGATTTTTTAATTAGATTCGGCCTGGCAGCCAAGGAACACGGGGCTCAGCGACTCAGGTATTGTGATACCTTGGGCTATGACAACCCATTTACCATTTACGAAAGCGTCAAGGCGCTGGCGGAGAATATCGGAATACCTATCGAGCTCCACTGTCATGGCGACCTGGGATTGGCTGTGGCTAATTCCCTTGCCGGGGCCAAAGGGGCTATAGACGGTGGGCAGGATGCTTACATCAACACCACCGTCAATGGAATCGGAGAAAGAGCCGGCAATGCTGACCTTGTAGCCACGGTCCTGGCTGTCACCAAATCCAAGGGATTCGCTGAAAAATATCGACTCAAAAAGCCTATAGACCTTACAAAGGCCTGGAAAGTAAGCAGATTTGCCAGCTATGCTTTTGGGGTCCCCATTCCCATGAACCAGCCTGGTGTTGGAGCCAATGCCTTTGCCCACAGCTCTGGTATTCATGCTGATGGTGTACTGAAAGACCCTGAAAACTACGAGCTATACAGCTTCGACGAAATAGGCAGAGGTGAACCTGAGTTCGTAGAGACGGGCAGCGAGATATGCTCGGGAGAATATAGCGGGATATCAGGCTTCAGGCATATAATGGGCCAGATGGAGGTATCGTTTGACAATGCTACGCAAGCTGAAGAGATTCTGGAATTAGCAAGATACGCTAACGTGGCATCGCAAAGACCGCTGGTGGAGGATGAACTACTCTTCATTGCCAAATATCCCAAAATTGCGAAGAAACTGCTGACACTCATACCAGAGTAAGTAATCCTTGACATCAGCGCCCCTTCCATTTGATAATATAGTTAATTGCGGGTGTAACTCAGCGGTAGAGTGCTTGCTTCCCAAGCACACTTTGAATAGCCATTGGGGATTATACTCACCAAACTGCTTAAATAGCAATAGCCATTACAGCACTCATGCGGGAGTAATTCAGTGGTAGAATATCTGCTTCCCAAGCAGAAGGTCGCGGGTTCGAATCCCGTCTCCCGCTCACTTCCCTCACCGCTATCATAAACACTGAGCCAACTGCCCATTTCACGCCTGCCATTCCGCCACTTTGGCATCTATTTCTGTTATTTGAATTCTTTCTTTGATGCTGCGACAAAAATAATTGCCAGTATCCCGAAAAGAGTTGTTGGAAGTATACATATAGCCCCCGCTAAGGACAGGCCAAAACTCTTCCTGTTCAGAGCTGAGATGCCACCCGCTATACCTATTGCGCCCAATACCAGAACAACTATTCCCACAATAATAACTATAGCTGGTAAGAAATCTAGCACAAACTCACCCCATGGGAACGGGATATGCGGAATAGGCCACAATGAACCCCGTGTAAGATAGTGTATTACTATACCCACCACTATCCCTCCACCAATTGCCTCCAATATTCCCCCTATTATGCTCAACACTCCGCCGGCGGTAAGTAACCCGCTCTTACTATTACCATTAGCTTCCATTTCTTTTCCTCCTCACATTATGATAACCTCTACCAGCTCAGAAATCAACCTCACCCTTATCTTCCAACTCAGCACTGAAAACATCTTACATCCCAGAGACCTTGCGCCTCAAAATCAATTCTCTTACTAATCTTCCGACACCAGCCTAAAACCTTCCGACACCTCTTAGACCTTGTCCCTCAGAATAATCCGAAACCGCCAAAGTAGTCAAGATATATAACTTAAGTATATATAACTTATTTTCTTTATCTTCTCTTCTTGCTTCTTCTTCTCTTCTTTTCTTTTCTCTTTATCCTCTGTCTCGGTGGCATGTCACAAGCGACCGCCACCGCCTCTCGCTTTTCAATAAAATCCCCCCAAAGGCACTTTTAACACTCCTAACACCCCATTAACCAGCCCAACCATAATTCCCTCCAGTTCACTCCGCAAACTTCGTTCTCTTCGCTCTCTGGACTCTAAGACCATAACTCCTGTTCTAGACAAGAACGCGGTAAATCAACGCAGGAATTTAGAGATTTCCTATGGAGATTTATCAATAACAGGAACCCATCTACCCTTAGCGTATTTGATAGACTCAAGAAGTTCATTGTAATCACTTGGATCCGTTACCTTGAGTGCTCTAAATAAATCAATAGACCAAATAAGAATTCCATTAGAATCGCCAAATTCTTCTAGAGACTCAATAGCTGACACCAAGGGTTCCTGCCGTTCTGAT
>JAUVXS010000077.1 GCA_030603485.1 Dehalococcoidia bacterium | reverse complement strand
ATAATCGGCTTTGATATCATTGAGGTAATCTGTAAAATAAGGCAATTTTTCAGTGGGGAGTATTAAGGTTTTCATTTTGAAACCGGCAATGTGATTATTGGCATCCAATTAACATATGATTTTTCTGTTTTAAATGAATAGTGCTTCAGTTAGATAGCCTCACGAAGCTGATCCAATAATTTAGGTTTATTTTTATATACACCTTCCTCCATGCTAAAAATCATAAATGGATTGATATTTCTATAAGGCATTTTCTCTAATAACAATAAACAAAGTAAATGCATTTGTTGTTTCAATAAACTTGAAATATTGAAGTATAAGAGGTAATATCAATATACCAGTAAGTTTGTAACAATCTTGGCTATTATACTGCTTTGTTGTAGTATAGCATCTTATTTAGGGTGATGATATATTGCAATAATGAAGTTTTTTACGGTGATATACTTTATATTTGCAGTTCACTCAATCGTTCTGAATATGGAAATACTATTGAAAAACATCTTATAAGACCGGCGAAATATGATCCGGAATGCGGATTATCCCAGAGAGAGCCAGATATCAGCATTAAGCGACGAAAGATTAAGTAGTTCATTGGAGGGTATGCCCCATGCATATATCAGAACTTCGAATAAGGCATTTCAGGAACTTCATGCGATCACGGATGGGATTCCGCAAAGGGGTGAACACTCTGATTGGTGAGAATGGGTCAGGCAAGACCAACGCTCTCTATGCTCTGAGATTACTGCTCGACGACTACTTGCCTCGGAATGCCACCTACCTGCGTGACACGGACTTCTGCCGCGCATTGGGAAACTGGCATGGACATTGGATCATAATAGCCATTGACTTTGAGGAACTGGACCACTCCGAGGGTTGTCAGTTACTCAAACACGAGATAGGGCATATGGATGGATCAGAAAAGGGAACCTACACTCTCTACTTCCGCCCTAAGCTTGAGGTGCGCAACCGGCTTCACGAACTCACAAGTGAAGAAGCAACCAAAGAGGTAGTCGCGTAGTACTTGGCTGGGCTAACAATTGAGGACTACGAGCCCCTTCTGACAGGCAGAGCACAAGCGGATTTCCTTGATGAGGAGGTGTACAAGGGAGTCGTTGGAGATTTTGTGAGCAATGTGCTTTCCCCGATCCAAACGATGAAGACCAGGCGCAGATCGGGGTTCGGATGTCAGCTATCCACAATGAGTTCTCTTGTACATTCGCCAAAGCATTACGTGACGTCGTGTCAGACCTGCGAGGCTACCGCACCAACCCCTTGCTGGCACTGCTCCGGGGCGCAGAATCCACGATACAGATAGAAGCTGCCGAACGTATAACTGCGGCAGTTTCACAGCTCAATTCCGACATCTCTGCTCTCCCAGAGGTCAAAGGGATTGCCACAGGAATTCAGAATACACTCCAATCAACGGTGGGCCACACCTATTCCCCCTCTGTCAGCATAGAGTCAGCATTACCTGACCGCCTGGAAAAGCTTCTTCAAAAACTTTCGGTCACTATCGGGGAGACCCCAGGAGCTAGCTATCGAGAAGAACTGGCTGAGCAGAGCTTGGGTGGCGCCAACTTAATCTACCTCGCTCTCAAAATGCTTGAGTACGAACTCAAGCTTTCCTCTGATCGAGTTGCACATTTCCTCCTGATTGAAGAACCTGAAGCACACATCCATACTCACATTCAGAAGACGCTATTTGAGAAACAATCCAGCAAGAAAACGCAGGTAATAGTTTCGACGCATTCAACACACATTTCGTCTGCTGCAAAGATAGGATCGATCAATGTCCTCGCCCGCCGAAGCAATCAGGCGGAGGTCTATCAACCTGCACGGGGGTTGAGCAACAAGATAGAAGGGCGTGTTGAACGTTACCTGGATGCCGTCAGGTCAACTCTCCTCTTCGCAAAAGGGGTGATTCTCGTAGAAGGCGAAACGGAGCTGGTCATGATACCGGCAATGATGAAAGCTACTCTCGGACTAAGTCCTGATGAGCTGGGTATCAGTGTTATCAGCATGGACTGCGCTTTCTTTCAACATATCGCGATCCTCTTCCACGATGATCGAATCAGGCGACGCTGCTCAATTGTGACAGATCTTGATGAAGCCTTCATTGATCTTCCTGATGAGGAAGACGAGGATGATGACGAGCAGAAGCATGCGCGAGCAGCACAGAAGGTGGGAGCAAGACGGCAAGAGTCACTCAGTGCTTTGGTTGAGGGGAATCAATGGATTGAAGCATTCTACGCAGACCACACTTTTGAGGTGGATTTCACAGGAACAAACAACGTGCGAGAGGTAAAAGATACAGTCGATAAGATCTATCCCCAGAACGCAAAGCGAAATAGAGTGAAGCAGGCTCTAGACTCCGACAGTATTGAGGACTATGGCAGGCAGGTGTTCAAGCTAGCCGACAAGGTTGGGAAAGTCTGGTTTTCGTTACTGCTTACAGAAGCCTTACATGCCGACACTGTTATGCCCTCATATATCCTCCGTGCCATAGCATTCGCTGCGCCTGATATCAGAGCTGATGCCTTGAAGCACATGGGTCTCTTCAGGGTGAAAAGCGAGACTCTAGGGGAAGATATCATGGGTGCACTCGGATCTGTGGAAGCACTCGGGGCCCTGGCACCAGAGGCTTTCATAGCTAAATATCGGGAGGCTGCGCCAGATGATGGCCTAACTGAACTGCTCACTTACATAGAGGAGTACGGCAACACGTGATTTCGCTAAACGAACAGCAACAAGCCGCAGTTGACCAAGATGGGCACGTCATGATAACGGCATGTCCTGGCAGCGGGAAGACACATGTGCTCACCTGTCGTGTGATCAGAGGACTCCAGGAACTCGAATCCTCGAAGGAAAGGGTGGTTGCGCTGACCTTCACGAACCGGGCAACGGATGAAATCCAAACTCGCCTTGATCAGGCGGATATTGCCCATGAGCAACTTTGGGCAGGCACGATACACGCTTTTGCCCTTGAGTGGATCTTGCGTCCATACGCCCCTTACATTCCACGCGTCCAGAAAGGCTTTACCGTTGCTGATGAGTATTTCAGCCAGAAAGTCATCTCCGAGTTCAGAGAGGCCCACGGGCAACCCTATCACTTTGACGTCAACACAGCTCGAGACCGACACGGGAACGTAGCCAACACAGATATTGCAGCCACCATCTTCGATTCATATCAGACACATCTTGAAGAGGCCAAGCTGTTGGACTATGACGATATTCTGCACTATGCCTACGAGCTGTTACAGCAGGTCAATGAAATACCCGCCACACTGTCGCAGATCATTAGGTTGGTGTGCGTTGACGAAATACAAGATACGCAGAACTTGCAATATGGTATACTTTCCACGATCTTCAAATCGACAGATACTCCTCCAACCATATTTCTCGTCGGCGATCAGGACCAGGCCATCTATGAGTCCCTTGGTGCTGTCACGAAGGAGCCTGAGGATATCGCTGAAGAATTTGGACTGGAGTCTATAGCTCACACGAGGCTGTCGGGAAACTACAGATCGACCCAGAGGATAATCGATTTCTATAGGCAGTTCCGCCCAAACGCTCCCGAAATAGAATCATTGACAGACCACGCCGAAGAACACGGACTTCTCACCTTTTACAATCGCACCCTGGGCTAAGATGGTCTACCTACTACCATATCAGCCCTGATAAACTCAACACTCGACGCAGTGGTAACGCCCTGTCGAGATATGTGTTCTGGCTCCACATTTTTGGCATGTTCGTTCTCTTGGACGTTCACTGGTACAGCTTCTACCCGATGTCGATTTCGATGCACCTGGATTATCCCCGTTGCATTGTCAGCGTGAGAACATCTGGTTCAAGATTGCCCGCCTCTTTCTGACAACTCCTACCCCCTCGATGTACAGAACACGCCTGAGATGGGCGCGCGAAGTCATTACAGAGCTGACAGACATCAATGGGTTGTCGCTACCGGAACTGTACGCGAAACCCAGGCCTCTATTGCGACTCGCCAATTCCATCACGTCTGACAAGGAAGATGGGCTGGAATACTTAGAAGATGTCTTCGCTGTCTTTAATGAGCAATTGTCCATTGCGGTGGACAACCACACCGCATTGACCGACTCAAAGCTCCTGTTCTTTGACAAGGCACGGTCCCGGATAGAAGACATTGGCTCTGAGGCAACAACTGAGATAACGAGTTTCCGGAAGCTATTCAGGCATCCCTCCGGCGTAGTGATCAGCTCTTGCCATGGAGTTAAGGGGGAGGAATATGACACGGTGATCGCCTTCGGTCTTCTTCGCGGCTATTTGCCCAACTGGCAAGTGATAATCAACGGTTCTGCAGAGCTAGCAGCAGACAGAGAATCGAAACTTCTGTACGTCGTGTGCTCCAGGGCAAAGCGACGACTTCATTTGATTTCGGAAGCAGATCGCTTCACACAGTCTGGGAATGAATACGAGACGGCATCACTACTAAGAACTGTCCAGTGTGAGTATGATGATCTACAAGGATGAGCGGAGCCTGAAGGTCCTTGAGAAAGCTGGCGCTGACTATGGGAGAAGACGATGATGCCGGAATTCAGAACAATGGCATGCAACGGACAGGGCTTCGCCCTACCGCTGATGCAAGCCGTTATGTCCATGTAAGAGGAGAAATAATTAACGTGTTACGGTACTCTGAGGTCGTAGGCATTTCCAGGCCGATAGTCAGCAAGTTTCGACTTTTTGTTGATGATGGAGGATCCCGACAGGAAAATCTCCTCGGATATTCAGTTATTGTGTTGGACGAATTCGCCGCGAAAGATCTGGACCAACGTGTGGCCGTTCTTCTCCGGAAATACAACATCAAGGAATATCATGCGAAAGACGTGAAGTCACGGAATCTCCGGAAATACGATAAAGCCTATACGGATCTCTTCGACCAGTACGCAGAAGCCTATAAAAAGGCCACGCTAAGGTTTTGCACGAGTCGCCTTGGTCCACTTGAAGAAAGCAACACCAACTACGCATATGTGAAGAAGACGATCACATCCATCTTGGACTCTATTGGAGTATCTAGCTCCTCAATAACAAAGCTTGTCGATCCTTCAACGTACTTGGCGCTACCACTTTTGGATTTCGTCAGCTCCGTTAGGACTGAGCAGACAGCAAATGTCGTGATAGGTCTCGTGATCGATAGAACAAGAAATTACGACAAACTAGTCAAGGAACGAGTGGCACTTCCAGGTAATATCGCGGTTTCGGTCGTCCCATTCAATGAGGCGGTCACCTCTATCGTTAACGCGCTTCTCAAGACTGTCACCCAATCGACTCTACGCCTGTCCTCTGTCTTCTTCGGTACGCCAGAGTGCTATCGCGTGCTGCAAGTTGTGGACGCGATAGCGAACTTCTCTCTTAATTTCATCAGAGTTCAGGTCGACGCCACAGCAGCAAACAGCACTATAAAAACTTTCAAGTCTCAGAAGTTTGAGTATCTCATGCGGCTCTTCAATATGGACAAGCCACGGATCGCTAAGATCAAGAAGGATATAGCTACGAACTGGAAACTGTCGGGATCCCAGCTTCTCTCTCAAAGCGGTCAAGCAGTTTCTCTGTTCAAATTTACTTGATGGACATAACATTTATCTCAATCTGACCATGCCATGAAAGCTGGACTGTGTGCGAAAATGGAGGGATAATTAGAGCTGGGGCCACAAGACAAGCGCTATAGCTAAGCATAGTTGTTAGGCGTCTTTTCTAAAGATCATGAATAGGGTCCAATACAATGAGGGTTTTTGAAAAACCTGGGCCTATTAATACTGATGTAATCAATGTAGTAAAGGTTGTTTACATAAAATTTTCTTAGAAAAGGCTTGAATAACATGCCGAATTGAAGCAATATTGCATACAGAGGGATCAGAAGATGGTAGGGACAAAAAACCCTTTGATTATGATCTCTTCAACGGTTTACGGAGCTGAGGGACTGTTGCAGCAGGTCTATGTCCTTTTGAAAACATATGGCTATGAGGTGTGGTCTTCACCTTCTGGGACGATCCCCGCAGATCCAGGCAAGAGTAATTTTGAAAACTGTTTGGAGGCGGTCGACCGTTGTGATGTTTTTCTCTGCTTTATTCAACCAGTATATGGCTCAGGTAAAGAAGTTCGAGATCTATCAATAACACACCAAGAACTGAAGCGATCGGTAGAGTTGGACAAGCCGCGTTGGATGTTGGTGCACAGCAAGGTTACTTTCGCCCGGCGCCTCCTTAAGCAATACCGACACGATATGGCAGGAAATCCGATCGATTTGAAATTTATACCTGTGAAAGGAGAATTCGACGACTTGCGAGTGATAGATATGTATGAGCTTGCGATACAAGCCGATAAACCGCTTTCTGAGCGGAAAAACAACTGGGTACAAGAATATCACTATGACCAGGATGCCTTGGATTTTGTGAAGAACCAGTTCGAGGATATAGAACGAATCATAACAATTCTTGAAGAGAGGAACAAATCGTGAATAGTCGATTTATGATCAATCCTATAGATCTTAAAGAAGATGCAAAAATAGCTCTCTACGCGGCTGATACACCTCTTGACCAAGTAGGAGCGACGATTTGCGCTATGCTAAATTCCGGTGGAGGTAGTATCATCCTCGGCATCACGCCAGAAAAGGTTTTGGAAGGTATTGATGATCCTGAAACGCTTCAGGCAAACCTACGTCACTTTATATCCTATGCTGACGGAGAGGCAATGCCAGCGCTTTTGCCTCAGGCTTATTGGTCCATTTCAACAGAAGCCGTCGAAGAAAGAACTATACTGGTTATGCATGTGCCAGCCGGGGCTTATGGACCCTACTCTTTTGGAGGCACCATTTACGTTAGAAAAGGCAAGCATACAAAACTGGCTGGCCCTTCTGAAGCCAGCGAACTGATTAATAAGCGTTTTGTGCAGGCAAGCCGCTGGGAGCACTTACCAGCTGTGGATGCTAATCTGGATGACCTAGAGATAGAAGAGGTTTTGAAAACTGCGAGCTTGGCTGCCACAAAGCGCTTCCACACGTTTCAGGACTCTGAAGATCCACTGAATATACTCGCTGACCTGAACCTACTGTTACATGGTCAAGTGACGAATAGTGCCGTGGTCTTATTTGGAAAAACTCCCACAAGATTCTTCCCACAGACGCGCACGCGCGTAACTGTGTATCGTGGCAATAAAACCAACTTGGAAGTAGGACTTGATAAGACATTCGAGGGGAACCTTTTCCATCTTTACGAATCGGTCACAGGCTACGTTTCGCAACAAATCCCTGTCATTTCCGAACTGACTGCTGCTCAGGAAACCCGGCGGGATGAACCGCAATATCCATATTGGTCCGTTCGAGAAGGCATCAGGAATGCCTTGATCCATCGGGACTACGCTTCGTTTTCAGGTGGTTTGACGATCGGAATCTATCCCGAACGGATCGAGATCTGGAACTACGGCCGGTTGCCAGAAGGGCTGTCAATCAGAGACCTCAAAAGGGACCACCCATCTCTTCCTACGAATCCGGATATCGCCCATATCTTCTTTTTACGAGGAATCATTGAAAAACTGGGCCGCGGCACGCAGAGAATTGTAGAGGAATTCAATCAAGCTGGACTGCCCTCACCTAAATGGGAAGAACATGCTGGCGGCATCCGTTTGACATTGATAGGAAGGAAGAGAGATCGAAGCCCTTCAGAAAGAATCAACGAGCGCCAGTTCAGCTTACTAAAACGGTATGAACCTGGGGAACGTGTATCCGTTTCCCGCTACCTCAAAGAATTAAAGGAAGATATCTCTGAGCGTACTGCTCGCGAAGACTTGGCAAGACTGACCGGTGAAGGCTATTTCGTCCGCCAGGGCAAGGGGCGAAGTACGATCTATATACGAACCGAGAAAAAAATTGACTGAGGTCTTTCCGAATTTTGCCGTAAAGGTCGCTTCACGAGCTTAGAATTCTTGTGAACTTTCTGCAAGCTACTTAGGAGCAAGGATTTTTTTAGCACAAGTCCCGCGTCCAGAATAGCATGTCTCTGCCGGATTTTTCCTTATTTCCGGAGTATTTCAGATCAGTCAGAAAGAATCCGGCAGCATCCGGCAAAATTCCCAAGAGTCGAGTGTTTCTCATCATAGCTTAGTCAAATATGCCTAAGCGATTACAAATGAGACTCTTATCTCATAACGGAAAACGCTGAAAACGAAAGCATAATCCGGCAATCCGGCAGTATCCGGCTGGAGGTACTCGTGTATAAAAATAAACCTAAATTATTGGATCAGCTTCGTGAGGCTATCTAACTGAAGCCCTATTCATTTAAAACAGAAAAATCATATGTTAATTGGATGCCAATAATCACATTGCCGGTTTCAAAATGAAAACCTTAATACTCCCCACTGAAAAATTGCCTTATTTTACAGATTACCTCAATGATATCAAAGCCGATTAT
>JAUVXS010000089.1 GCA_030603485.1 Dehalococcoidia bacterium | reverse complement strand
GTTCGATGCCAAGAGATTGGATGACGTGTAGCACATCCTTACGTTTTGATAATGTAGTCAGCGCTGTCAGGCAGGAAGTCTCTTTGGCAACCCGCAACAGGTCAACTGTGTACGGCCATTGGTTGTCTCGAATTACCTCTGGATCACTAACCATCTTGTCGTAAATCTGATACCGTATGGCTGTTAGTGCCTCCCACGGTTCTGAGACCCCATATTGAGCCATTAACGGGCGTAATTCCTCTTCCAGTCCAAGCTTGTCCATAACATGTCTAGAGGTTGCTTCCCGTTGTGCACCGACCACTTCACGGTACGCTTCGCTGGCTTCTGTATCAGGTTCGGGGAGGTTACGGATTTGCTGGACAGCGAGCGCATAAGCCCGTGCTTTAAGCTTCTCCGTCTGCACCAAGACGCCGTCCAGATCAAAAATCATAGCTCTTATCATAGGACCTCCTTTCCAACCAAGATTGTTTACTTATATCCTATAGAAGTTCCCCAATGCATTCGGATAAAGATGCCATATCTCCCTTCTTTGAATGAACCCTGACAATTGACTTGTTTAGTGACCGTAATGTCTCAAGGTCTCCTATGGCCTGCGCATCAGCTACCACCCCGAAGGTGTAAGGTTTACCCGGTATCGGCACGTCTTGCTCGTGTTCAGCAGTTATTTGAAGAAATAAACCTACATCGGGGCCCCCTTTGTGAAGCTGCCCCGTTGAGTGAAGAAAACGTGGTCCATAGCCGAGAGTGGTAGCTATTCCATACCGCTCTACGATCTTCTGGCGAAGCTCTGCTAGTGCCTTATCTGTTTCAGGTGTCTGATGAATATAAGCCATGATAGCCAGGTATTGTGGCCTTTCAGCCTTGGATAGCAGATCAGCAAACGACCCTTCATTTTGGATATCAGGTAAATTACCAGAGTTAGTGTACTTCTGCAAAACGTGCTCTGTTGCATCTTTAGCCTGTTGCACGTTGGGTTGATTGAAGGGATGAATACCTATTATTGCCCCGGCTACAGCGGTGGCAAACTCCCAGCGATAAAACTCTGCGCCCAGATCATATCTATCGCGCATCTCCAAAACCAGAACCGGTTGTCCTGAAGACCTGACATCCTCAATTACCTTATCCATTTCAGAGTTATCGTCCTCTTTAAGGCGCAAGTAAACAAATATTCTGTCTTCACCATACTGAACTGCTTCCATCAACGGTTCGCCAGCGACGGGTACAATGCCCTTGCCATCCTTACCGGTGCTCTCAGCGATAAGCTGTTCCACCCAGAGACCAAAGCTACTGATGGTTGGGGATGTTATGAGCGTAAGTTTATCCCTTCCTTGGGCAGCTAAAGTGCCCATGTACGTTCCAAGCCAGGCACCAGGATTATCGTGAACGGGTACACAGGAAGCACATGCCTCTCTCATGCAGTCGGACCGCTCAAGCAGCTTTGTTACATCGATCCCTGAGAGTGCAGCTGGCACCAAGCCAAAATAAGAAAGGACAGAGTATCGTCCACCGATATCAGGAGGATTTACAAAAACACGCCGGAACTTCTCTTCTTCCGCCAGTTCAACTAGCGGAGTCCCAGGATCAGTTATGGCAACAAAGCTCTCTCCAGCCTTGCTATCTCCAACGAAAGACTCGATAAGACCCTTGAAGTAATAGAAGAGCGCTAGAGGCTCCGTGGTCGTCCCGGATTTTGAGGAGACTAAAAACAGGGTGCGAGAAGCGTCTATTGACTGTTTCACCGATTGTACCCAAGCGGGTACCGTTGAGTCCAGCACTTTTAGTTCTGGATAGCCGGCAGTACTGCCAAATACCTGCCTAAGCACCTCGGGGCCCAGGCTACTTCCGCCCATGCCCAGTAAAACAACGTGACGGAAACCAGCGTCTACAACCTCCTGTGCAAAGGACTGGATGGTCGGCATTTGTTCAGACATTGAATCAGCGACACGAAGCCAGCCGAGACGATTCGTGATTTCTGCAGGTTCCGGTTTCCAGACAGTGTGATCTTTCTGCCAGATTCGCCGCACGATGTCACGTCTATCAAAATCAGCCAGAGTTACTTCCACATCGCCAATATAGTTTCCAATGCTCACACCGGGATGAACATGCTCTGGTGCCAGTAGTCGTGTCTTTTTATCTTCGATACCGGCCATGAGCTTCTCGAAGGATTGAGCGAATGCCTTAAGCCCATCAGCAAGCAGCTTCACTGTAACAGACTCCATGCTAATACCAGCTCCAGCAAGATCGGCTAGTGTCTGCTCAGCTTCAGAAAAACCTACCTCAAGGGTGGTTACCGCATGGCCATGGTCCAGGAATGCATCTATAGTCGCCGGTGGCATAGTGTTGACTGTATCGGAACCGATAAGAGACTCTACATACATGACATCACTATAGGCCGGATTTTTCGTGCCAGTGCTTGCCCATAGAGGACGCTGCACACGAGAGCCACCTGCTCTTAATACCGCAAAACGCTCACTATCAAACATTCGCTTAAACTCAAGATATGCCAGCTTGGCATTGGCAACAGCAGCTTTACCAAGTAAGTTTTTAAGTTGTTCTTGTCCCTTTCGCACACGCTCTTCCAATAAAGAATCTACAACGGTATCTATGCGACTCAGAAAGAAAGACGCCACCGAAGCCACGTTGCCTGCATTCCCACCATTTTTGACCAGATCTTCAATGCCAGCGATGTAGGCTTCTATAACCTGTTGGTACATATCGAGAGAGAATATTAGTGTAACATTGACATTAATGCCATCGTGGATTAGGTTACGGACGGCTGGTATACCTTCTGGCGTAGCTGGGACTTTAATCATTATGTTTGGTCGATCCAGCAAAGCGAATAACCGCTTCGCCTCCCTTATCGTGCCATCGGTATCGTGAGCCAGTGCGGGGCTGACCTCTAAAGACACGTAGCCGTGCAAGCCAGATGACTGATCATATATGGGTCGTAGTAGGTCAGCGGCAGTTCGTATATCTTCTATTGCAAGGGCTTCATATATGGCCCCGATGTCCTTGGCGGTTTTAACCAAGGCTAATATTGCCTCATCATAGTCAGTGCTTCCAATAATGGCCTTCTCGAAAATAGTTGGATTTGAGGTCACACCGCTTATTCCCTGGTCGATAAGCTGCTGGAACTCACCAGACTTGAACAGGCCTCGGCGTATGTAATCAAGCCAAATGGCCTGGCCTTGTTGCATGGCTTTTTGAATAGCATTCATTGGCTTGGTCCCCCTTTATCATCATGAATTGCCTGGCGCTCGATAGCCAGGACTTTCTCCAAACGACGACAATGGCGCGTTTCACCAGAAAAGTTTGCGGTTAGAAAGGCTGTTACTAGCTCCGCAGCCAGCTCCATACCGATCACACGTGACCCAAGGCACAAAACATTCATGTCATCGTGTTCTACCCCTTGATGTGCTGAGTAACTGTCATGACAAAGACATGCCCGGACCCCCGGCACCTTGTTAGCGGCTATACTGGCGCCTACTCCACTGCCACAGACAAGTATGCCCCTGTGTGCTTGTTTGGAAGCCACCGCCTTGGAAACTGCAAGCGCAAAATCAGGGTAGTCATCATTAGGATCAAACGTATGCGCTCCCAGATCTAGGATCTCATATTTTTCGTCCAGCCGGGTAACTAACTCATTTTTTAGAGTGAAGCCACCGTGGTCGGCACCCAGTGCAACTTTTAGCTTCATCATTAGCTCCTGTGCAGAAGTTTCATTACCTCGCTAACTACATGTTGGACAGTCAGGCCCAGTTTCTCATAGAGGATAGAGCCTGGTGCTGACGCCCCGAAGCGATGTATACCAATCGTGAGCCCGTCCAGGCCTACATATCTCTCCCACCCCTTTGGAGTTCCTGCCTCGATTGAAACCCGTGCTCTGATAGCTAGAGGTAACACCTCATTTCGATAACTAACTGGCTGAGAATCGAACAACTCCCATGAGGGCATTGAGACAACACGTGATTTGATACCGTTTTCCTCTAGTATCTTACCGGCTTCGAGAGCGATATGGACCTCTGATCCTGTACTAAGTAGTATCACATCTGGAAATGGTGCTGACTCCCACAGAACATATGCACCGCGTTGCACTCCGCTGGCTGGAGCTAATTCTGCTCGGTTAAGTACCGGTAGGTTTTGGCGGCTGAGAATTAAGGATGTCGGACCATCACGCCGTTCTATGGCTATTTTCCATGCCTCCGATGTCTCGGTAGCATCAGCTGGCCTGACCGTAACCAGGTTAGGCACTTCGCGTAGTGCCATAAGCTGCTCGATAGGCTGATGTGTTGGCCCGTCCTCACCCATTCCAATGGAATCATGGGTAAATATATAGATCACCCTGATTCCCATTAACGCAGCAAGCCGTACCGGCGGGCGCATATAGTCGTAAAATACCAGAAAAGTCCCGGTATAGGGTATAATACCTCCATGCAAGGACATTCCGTTCGTTATTGCGCCCATAGCGTGTTCGCGAACACCGAAATGCATATTGTGCCCACAGTACTCTTCGAATCCATAGTGACCATGATCTTTTAGGGTGGTCTTGGTTGAAGGAGCCAGGTCTGCCGAACCACCGGTGAAGGAATGGACTCTCGGTGCTATTGCATTCATGACTTTGCCAGAAGCTTCGCGAGTAGCGATTGGTTTTTCTGTTGTCTTAAACAGATCATCCAGTTCTCTGCTCCATCCCTCTGGTAAGTCTCCAGACAGGTCCTCTTCCAATTGTCGTGCCTCGTTTGGATAGGCGTGTCGGTAAGCCTCCAATTTGGCTTCCCACTCCCGCTGTTGATGGTCACCTCGCTGTACGGCCTGGTGAAAATGAGAAAGTACATCAACAGGAACGGTAAAAGGTTCATCATATGGCCAACTCAAATGCTTCTTCGTTAGCCGTACTTCCTCTTCGCCCAGAGGTTCTCCATGAGCTGATGCGGTACCGGCCTTATTCGGACTGCCATACCCGATGATCGTCTGGCAAATGATCAAACTGGGCCGGGTTTTTTCATCCTGAGCCGCATTAATAGCAGAATCAACACTGGCTGTGTCCATGCCATCAATAGGGCCGATCACCTGCCAACCGTAAGCCTGAAATCTTTGTGCAACATTTTCAGCGAAGGCTATGCTTGTGTTTCCCTCAATTTGAATATCATTATCATCATATAAATAGATTAGTTTACCCAAGCGAAGCGTTCCAGCCAATGAAGCGGCTTCTGAGGCGACCCCCTCCTGGAGGTCTCCATCTGAGACAATGGCATATGTATAGTGGTCGACCATCTCATATCCGGGACGGTTATAATGTTCAGCCAGCCACCTTTCTGCAACGGCCATCCCTACTCCGTTGGCAAACCCCTGTCCCAATGGACCAGTAGTTGTCTCAACACCGGGGACAATCC
This sequence comes from Dehalococcoidia bacterium, assembly GCA_030603485.1. Classification (GTDB taxonomy): domain Bacteria; phylum Chloroflexota; class Dehalococcoidia; order GIF9; family AB-539-J10; genus RBG-13-51-36. The sequence continues at coordinate 2,000 of JAUVXS010000089.1, read as the reverse complement.
CATATTCAGGATGGCCCGGCGTCTTACTTCCCCACTGTCGGAACCGTTTGATTTCGTCTAGCGTCACATCGTAACCTGTCAAATGCAGCAAAGCATAAAGCAGCGCTGATGCATGGCCTGCAGAAAGAATAAAGCGGTCCCTGTCAGGCCACTTCGGCTCACTGGGGTTGTGTTTGAGGAATCGGTCCCACAATACATATGCCATGGGTGCTGCTCCCATTGGAGTTCCCGGATGGCCTGAATTTGCCTGCTGTACCATATCCACAGCTAGAAAACGAATTGTGTTTATGCAGAGTTCCTCAAGTTCTGACACACTCATGTTGACTTCCCTCCGTATGATTCATCTTTGGACAATCGATGACGCGCAAGCGCAGCCACACCAATAACACCAGCCTTATTACCCAAAGCAGCCGTAACGATACGCAACTCTTCCAACGCTGCCTCAAGCGCCTTTAGGTGAACAATATGCTCTACCAAGGAGATATATTGTGGTAGGCCCTGAATGACGCCACCACCTAATACTATTAAACAAGGGTTAAAGGCGTTAACAATTCCGACTATACCGGCAGCGAGGAAGTTTGCGGTCTCTTCCACCATGCTGTGAGCGAGAGGATCTCCGTTAGCATAAGCTTCGGTGACTGTAGCGGCGGAAATTTTCTCAATGCCTCCGGCTACTGCAATCAGTGCTTCGCCTGCTTGTGGATTATTGCGTACCGCCTCTTGTGTTCGCTCACCGATTGCCCAGCCACCAGCGTATGCTTCCAGGCATCCTTGGTTGCGGCAGTGGCACTGTCGGCCATCTCTAACAATAGTCATATGTCCAAGCTCACCGCCGGTGTTATTACAGCCCTCCAGCAACCTGCCGCCGCTAATGATACCCCCACCTACGCCTGTACCAACAAAGAGGCATACGAGATCATTAACTCCTTGTCCCGAACCGTAGAGCCACTCACCATACGCAGCCGCCCGCACATCGTTGGTTACCGTTACCGGTAGCGCTAGTGCCTCCTCGAGCTTGGCTTGAAGAGGTACATTGTGCCAACCAAGATTCGGTGCGAAGCGCACTATTCCAGCATCCTTTTCAATCTGGCCAGCTATTCCTATACCTAAAGCTTTTGCGGATTCACTAGCCTTACCCAAGCAACTATTTACACATCCGATAATGTCAGCAATTACTCCATCCGGTCCTTTTTCTGGCTCAGTCGGACTCCTGTGTGATGCCAGAATCTGTCCGTTTGTGTCTACAAGAGATGTCTCTACCTTTGTGCCGCCCAGATCCACTCCAACTGCCGGAGAATTGTCGATATTGTTCTTCTTCATTCTTTAATCTCCTTGCACAGTGCAACTACGCTCCGCAATATGGTGCTGAGCTGATTCGTCAAGTTTCTCCGTTTTATAGCATCAGGTAATACAGCTTGATACGCCCACTATCTCCCGATAAGTCTCAATTACCCTAAGATCAGCCCCTTTCTGCCTTGAACAGTGTATATCCTATTACGCCGCTCTCAATAAGTTCCATCGAACGCTGAGCAAGGTGCTTGGCTTTTTTCAGGTCAATACCGGGCAATTCAAGTTTGCCCAAACCGATAGCCAGCTCAGCACCAAATAGCTTGCGACGTACGTTATTTACCATCTCCAGCAACGCATCTCGCTTATCCTCAACAATGAAGTCTGTGAAACCGGCTTTCCTGAGAATCGACACATACAGATCTGGACTGCCAGCTCCAGTCAGACAGGCTACCCATCCCAACAATGACTGGATATCCTCTGGTAAGAGACCATTAATTGTCACATCAGTCATACCGAGTTTACCACGCTTGCGAAGAACACGCACCATCTCCTGTGCTGCCTTTTCTTTATCGGGGAACGTGCAGAAACTGCACTCTGAAATAACTATATCAAAACTCTCGTCCTCAAAGGGTAATCCCTCGGCATCACCCTTTTTGAAAGCGGTAAGGTGAGCTACACTTTCAGTAGAGGCGTGGCTTTCGGCTGCAGTA
>JAUVXS010000109.1 GCA_030603485.1 Dehalococcoidia bacterium | reverse complement strand
GATGTTTGACGTCCTCGTGCTGCCCAATTTGTACGGCGACATAATTTCGGACCTCTGTGCTGGGCTGGTCGGCAGCATGGGCGTAGCGCCTGGAGCCAACATCGGGGATGAGGTAGCTATCTTTGAACCTACCCACGGAAGTGCCCCCAAATACGCGGGGCAAAATAAGGCCAATCCCATGGCTATGATGCTCTCCGGGGTGATGATGCTGCGTTATCTCGGAGAAGAGGATAGCGCCGATAAATTGGAAAGCGCTATAGCTGAGGTCATAGCTGAAGGCAAGGATGTCACCTATGATTTGAAGCTCGACCCTGCCACTGCGGTAGGCACCAGCCAGGTAGCCGACGCTGTAATAGTAAAGCTAAAGCGTTAATCTGAACCAGGCGATTATCGGTAAATCGGATTAGGGAAAGGCGGAGTTCACACATACAGGTGTCAGGCTAAAGCCTGAACCACTCAAACAAAGCTACAAGATTTATAAGAGGTATGGATAATGGAAAGAATAGAGATAATTGATACAAATGCAGACAATATTCTTGAATACGGAGTTTGCGGGTATAAAAACATTAAGAGAGAAGGATACCCAGAAAAGATTGAATGGCTAAAAGACCGTTTCTCAGAAGGTATGAAAATCAAGACATTGTACTCAGATGAGGATGGAAGTCAGGGTATGATTGAATACATTCCAGGTGAATACTGCTGGAGACCAGTTGAAGCAGGTGGATATTTGTTCATTCACTGTATGTTTGTTGGTTTTAAACGTGCTTATAAGGGAAAAGGTTATGGAACGCTTTTGGTGGATGAATGCCTAAAAGATGCTGGAAAGGGAAATATGCAGGGGGTTGCTGTGGTAACTCGTAAAGGTTCATTTATGGCGGGGAAGGAATTATTCGTCAAAAATGGTTTTGAGGTTGTGGATAAAGCATCTCCTGATTTTGAGTTACTTATGAGAAAACTGAATGAAAAGGCACGATCCCCGAAATTCAAAGGAGACTGGGGAAAAAGACTAAGTCAATATAGCAAAGGCCTAACGATAATTAGGGCAGATCAATGTCCCTACTCAGTCAAAAATGTTAGAGAAATAAGTGAGACTGCGGAGAAGGTATATAACATAAAAGCAAATATAATCGAGCTAAAAAATTGCCAGGAAGCCCAAAACAGTCCATGCCCGTTTGGGACCTTTTGTGTAGTGTATGATGGAAAGGTTGTTGCTGAAACTCCAATTAGCAATACACGGTTCAAAAATATTATGAATAAGATTCTATAATAGTCTGAAATTGCATGGACTCAGCCCTTGCATAACATCGGATAGAAGGGAAATCAAAGATTTCCCACAGTTGCCTTGGGTAACGTCTTTTATCCTCAGAACGTTATTGGATTTTCTAGTGGCAGACCCACAGGGAACCTATTAGAAACCTTCAGGTTTAAAGTAAGGCTGAGTGTTAGGAGGCCACAGGTCTTTTTAACCAACCGTCGAGAATTCATTCGAGACTTTTGACTTACCTGGGCATTCCAAGCTACCATATCAGTATGAACACAAGCCAGGCGACTGAGCTAGCCCTTTTCCCTTTAACCGCTGAGGTGAATAATCGAGGACATCTCGTTATCGGCGGCTGCGATATCGTTGACCTGGTGAAGGAATTCGGCACGCCGCTCTATCTTTTTGATGAGTCCACCCTCCGCCATAAGGGCCGTGAATTCAAAGATGAGTTCTGTAAATATCATCCTGATACCCTGGTTATTTATGCCTCTAAAGCCTTCCTGAACAGGGCTTTAGCTCTTATATTTAAGGAAGAGGACCTGGGACTCGATGTCGTCTCTGGGGGAGAACTTAGCATCGCCCATTCCGTTGACTTTCCTCTGGACAAGGTCTATTTCCATGGCAACAACAAGACGCCGGAAGAACTAAATCTTGCCCTGGATTTGGGAGTTGGCAGAATTGTGGTGGACAACTTCTATGAGCTTGAGTTGCTTAATAGGCTGGCTGGAGAAAGGAGGACTAGCCAGAATATTTTGCTACGCCTCACTCCGGGGGTAGACCCCCACACTCACCAATACACTACTACCGGGACTATAGAGAGCAAATTTGGCTTTCCCCTGGCTACCGGGCAAGCTGAAGAGGCGGTAAACCAGGCTTTGTCGGCCTCCAACCTTAACCTTCTGGGCTTGCATTTCCATCTCGGCTCCCCGGTGTCTGAAGTTCAGCCTTATGAGCTAGCTATAGAGCTTGTGCTTCGCTTTGCCCGGGAAATGGGCCGAAAATTCGGCTTCAACCTTAGCGAGTTCGACATCGGTGGCGGCTTTGCCGTTCCATACACTCTGGATGCTAGAGTACCCACAATAGATGGCTATGCTAGTGCTCTAACTGGCAAGCTCAATGGTCTTGTTTCGGAACTGGGATTGAGTCGCCCCCGGCTCATTATCGAGCCAGGAAGAGCAATCGTCGGCCAGGCCGGAGTGGCATTATACAAGGTCGGGGCGATTAAGGAGATACCCGGCATAAAGAAATATGTCTGTGTCGATGGCGGCATAAGCGACAACATCCGTCCGGCTCTTTATGGAGCTAAATATGAGGCATTGGTGGCTAACAAAGCTTTGGAGGCAAAGAGAGAGGCGGTTACTATTGCTGGTAAGCTCTGCGAGTCCGGTGATATCTTAGTCAGGGATGCCAGTTTGGCTGTAGTGCAGCCCGGTGACATCATAGCTATTCCAGTTTGCGGTGCCTATTCTATACCTATGTCGAGCAATTACAATGCCGTGCCCAGGCCGGCTATAGTCACGGTGAATGAAGGTCGAGCGCGTCTTATTCGGCGCCGGGAAACATATCAAGATTTGATGAGTCTGGACCTAATTTAACATGTGGCAAGTTATAGGACAAGATAGAATTTTATCTTTGCTGGATTACAGCCTTAAAACCAATACAATAGCCCACGCCTATCTTCTAGTAGGGCCGCGGCATGTGGGCAAAGGGACTTTAGCCTTCAATTTGGCTCAAGCTCTGAATTGCGATGGGCCCGAGGTGCCTTGCGGTCAATGTCGTTCCTGCCAACGAATCCTGGAAAGCAAGCACGCTGATGTTATTTCTATTAGCGTGGATTCCAGAATAGAGTCTGCCGTCACCTCTAATAGTCTAGAGCATAAAACGGAGATAGGTATCAAGGATATGTTGGAACTTCAACGGATGGCCAACCTGCCACCATATGAAGGTAAGTGCAAAGTGTTTATCATTGATGACGCTGAATACCTATCTACTGAGGCGGCTAATTCTTTGCTCAAGATATTGGAAGAGCCACCGCAAATGGTAGTTTGGCTTTTATTGGCTGCCGAGGAGGAGCATCTTTTGCCGACAATTATTTCACGTTGTCAACGGCTGGAATTGAAGCCTGTGCCATCAGAGCGAGTACAGGAGATACTCATCAGCTCATATGAGGTTGATGCTAATAAAGCGAAGCTTTTGACTCACTTGTGCCATGGTCGCCTTGGCTGGGCACTGTCCGCTTTGGCAAATGACGATATATTAGAGCAGCGGTCCCAAAGGATAGTTAAGCTGTTCTCTTTATTGCCTGCCGGCTTAGAGCAAAGGTTTGCCTATGCCCAGGAGCTGGCAAGCCAATTAAGCCAGAATCGGAGAGCCGGGGCAGAAATAATAGAGATTTGGCTCGACTGGTGGCGTGATTTGATGCTCATTAAAGGTGGTTGCAGGGAGGCCATCATCAATGTAGATTATGATAGAACTCTGGAAGAACAAGCCAGGGGATTAAGTCTGAGCGAGATTGAAGGGTTTCTTGCTAATCTTTGTTTGTTACAGGAAGAAATCTCTAAGAATGTTAATCCCCGTTTAGCATTGGAGTGGCTGATGCTCAACTTACCTGGAAAAGAATTGAGTATAAAATCCTGAACGAGAACGTCATTGTGGAGTTTAGAATATAATATATCTCGATGGCTAACATAATTGGAGTCAAATTCCGCTCTAGAGGAAAATTAATTTACTGTGACGCTGGTGAGATATCCCTGCAAGTAAGCGACTATGTAGTGGTGGATACCGGTCGTGGTCTGGATGTGGCTGAAGTCATTACTCTTGAAGCCCCGTCTCAACCAGGCGGGCAATTAATGATGGTGGTACGCCGGGCTGAGGCGGAGGATTTGGAGGAAGTTCGGCAGAACCTGGAAAAAGAAGCCTTAAACAAGTGCACTGAAATGGCAGCTCAACTTGGTTTAAAGATGAAGCCACTAGCGGCTCGCTGTGATACTAATGGCGAGCACGTGACCATATTCTTCAGCGCTGAGGAAAGGGTGGACTTCCGGGACTTGGTTCGAAAACTGAGCCATGCTCTGGAAAGGCGGGTGGAGTTAAGGCAACTGGGGGCAAGAGATGAGGCTAAGCTGTTGGGTAGCATAGGCAAGTGCGGCTATCCTTTATGTTGCCAGAATTTCCTCACCAGATTTGCCCCAGTATCTATTAAAATGGCTAAGGAACAGAGCTTGGCCTTGAATCCTATGAAGATATCGGGCATCTGTGGAAGGCTCCTTTGCTGCCTGTCATATGAAAGTAAAGAATATGCAGCTATGAAAAAGCTGATGCCTCAGCCGAAACAGGAAATACTAACACCCTGGGGTAAAGCCAGGGTAATCAGCACTAACTTGTTAAAGGAAACAGTAAAAATACAATTGGATGATGGGATGATTAGAGAGGTAGCTCTGGATGAATTAATTCATCCAGAAGAGAAGGGGTAGTTTTCTCAGGGACCTGATTAAACTTGGAGCCAATTCATGGGGTTAATCTAATTCAAAGAGGGTAGATATTTTTGCCATTCATAATGAGTATTGAGACGGCGATAGGGGATATAGAAGCCATCAGTGCGAGGAGGACGTGGCTGATGCAGCAATTGCATCCTTGCTTCATCCGGCGTACGTCCGCCTTTGCGTCTGTTGCAAGGAATGCAGGCACTAACCACATTGTCCCAGGCGTGCGTCCCACCCCGCCGCCGTGGAATAACATGGTCTAAGGTAAGCTCCTTGGTTTGCCGGCCACAATACTGGCAGGTGCATTGGTCACGGTTAAATACCTCAAGCCTGCTCAATTTTTTCTGATGGCGAGGACGACTAACCATATAGACGAGTCGGATTACTGAAGGTATCTGAAATACCTGGTTAACAGAGTGAAGCTCACCTCTGCTATTTTCCAGCACTTCAGCCTTGCCACGAAAGATTAGCACTATAGCCCGACGCGTGCGACATAAGTTAAGGGGCGCATAACTCTGATTAAGGACTAGGACCGGAGAATCTATCATAGCTACAACCTGGTTATCAGCGATTTAGCTATTTTAGCAAGCCTTTCTGGCCAGTGCAACAGTTCGAATTAATCACATCTGCACTTTCTAGTGCGAAGAGTTTGGGACTCGAGGTACCATCAAAAAGTGTGCAAATAGTTAGCGGCAGCGGGTACCCTTTCGAAAAACGACAGTTTGTTTTAAATGAGCCTTATAAAACTACAATCTTCCGAATAATTTTGTATAAAACCCTCTCCCTCGAAGGGAGAGGGTCAGGGTGAGGGTGAATTTCCCTCTCTCTAACTCTCTCTCCCCTAGCGAGAGAGTTAGAATGATTTGTGCAGTTAATTATACATCCACAAACTTCTTTGACCGCGTTTGCCATACGCTATATATCACCTCATCCCAGCAGTCAAGGTGACATTCCAATCCCTCACTCCCAGACTTCGTCTTCGACAACGTCTTCCTCCAGCCCTA
>JAUVXS010000070.1 GCA_030603485.1 Dehalococcoidia bacterium | reverse complement strand
TATGTACTGGGATTGTCTACATCTACATCTACATCTACATCTACATCTACATCTAAGGTATGGGGGTTCTAGGGGGAAAGGGGTTGATTAGAGTGAAAGGAGGTTCCTGATGTCAAGAGAAAGGGGCCGGACGACCTGGATTAAGCTCTACTGCTATGGCCGGTTGCATGGGAGCATGAACTATCAACTTACCGAAGCCGAACAGTCCATCTGGGACAAGTGCCTTTGCCTTGCCGGTCTGTGCGGCATGAATGGGCTCATTGCCGACAATGATAAACACCCACTGCCGCATGAGTTTATCGCGCACGAATTCCACTGTTCGCTTGACCTACTTGAAAGCACACTCACCAAATGTAAAAAGGAGGGACGGCTCTCAGAAGATGGCAATGGGATTCGGGTCACCAACTGGAGTGTTTATCAATCAGAATATGACCGCCAGAAAACATCCCGGGATAAGCGGAAACTGACTAAGGAACAGCAGGAAGTTATAGATAACCAGAATCGCCGGAGAGAAGAATTCTTAAAGAAAGAAAGAGATGTGGCAGCAAAAACCCTGTATAAAGTGCCAGAAGTATAAGACCAAGGGGAAGATGGTCAAGGTCGCCTTCCAAGGAACCCGGAGCACTTATGGGTATATCTGTAAAAGCTGCCTGAAGAAAATCGAGAGGGAAGAAAATAATCTCGAAAAGTCTCCAAAATAGTCCCCAATTCGCTTGACAAATGGCTTTATAACTGTTATACTTTCTATAGGATAGGAAATAGGAGGGATAAAGGAAAATGCAAGAAAAATTGGAAGCAGAAGAACCCAAAAGAACCACAACTCTAGTTGTCAATCCCAGGAATGAACCGAAGTTCCTAGCCCTAAAGGAAGAGGTGGGAAAGCTAAGGGAATATATAGAAGGCCAGGAACTTGTTAACCCGGAGGGAGTCAAGGCAATGACCAATGACCTGGCGTGTGTAATGACTCTCACAAAGACCATTGATAATGAGCGCCAGAAATATGTTAGGCCCATCAATGGGCACCTGAATTTTATCAATGCCCTCTTTCACACGCTCACCGACCCCTTGGATGATGCGTATAGGCATGGGAAGGACAAGATAAAGAACTACAATGCAGAGCAGGAACGCATACGCCAGTTGGAGGAATTGAAGGCGCGGAGCGCTGCCGCTGCCGCTGCGGCGTTATCGACGCTTCCCGACCAAGTAGACTCTGCGACCGGGGAAATCATAACTGAAGCACCCCCCTTGCCGATAGTGAATGCCCCCGCAGCCACACCCACGAAATACCAAGCGGATTTTGCCACATCTAGCCAGAGGATGGTGGCGAGGTGCAAGGTTATCAACTTCACCGACTTACCGGAAGAATACAAAATGGTCAATCAGCCTCTCCTTGATAAGGTTGTCAAGGCCGGCGCCCGGGCTATCCCAGGGGTAGAAATCTGGCTGGAGCCGGATATACAGATAAGGCGGAAGCAAGCCTAAGCTATGAATGACCTTTTAGAACTGCTTAAAATCCACAGGGGCCGGGACCGGGCTATCACAGCCAAAGACCTGTCGCAAATATTAAACTCCGATGAGAGGTTTATCCGGTCTAAAATCAGGGGGCTTATTGCTGAGGGATGGCCTATAGCTTCTGTTACCAAGCCACCACACGGATATTTCATAGTAACTACACTCCAAGAAGCTGAGGACTATAAGCGAAGCCTGAGAGAGCGCCTGATAGAGGATGCTTTAAGACGCCGCGACTTCAAGAGAGCTGTGGCCAGATCCTTTAATGGCGGGACTCAGATAAAACTATTTTAGGGAGGAGGAAATGACCTTAGACGAAGCTATTGAAACACTAAAAAATGACCAGAGGAGAAACTACACACAAAAGGAGAACAATATTTATAAGGCTCAAGGGTTAGGCATCGAAGCCCTGAAGCGTGTCGAAGCTTATAAGAAGGCTCACTTTAATCTTCACTATACTCCTATGCCAGGAGAGACCGAAGAATAGCGAAAGGAGAAGTAAATAGTGGTAAATCAACCTACAAATAGCACCGATACCCGGTTAGACGGTCCGGTAAGCGATGTTCGTATCAAAGAGATGCCGAAAGTTCCCTGGCAGATCGCCAGGGGAGCCGCTATCATCGACGGCATCCCGCTCGGACTCTGGATTGCCAAGGCCATTCTGCATGAGTGGGAGAGAAAAACGAACTACGGAGGCTACTGATGATGAAAAATCCATTCAGCGATTGTTGGTGGGAAGATTTCCTTTGCTGGATTGGTTTCCATAGATGGCATTATGAGTTTTCAGCTAAGGATTGTGTCGGCTACAAGACGTGTACATGGTGCGGAAAACACCATTGAAAATGAGGTATAAAATGGTTAATCAAATTCTTGAAGGAACCATTAAAGTCAAGCTCAGCCCCAAAGGGATTCGGACCCTGCAGGATATAGGGATGAGCGATGCTGCGATAACACATGCGATCCTTGATAGAATCTTGGCCTACTATTTGAATCCTGCGGTCCGGGAGGATTTCAGCTTCCATGACTGTGGAATCAAAGAATCTAAAGAAGAGGAGTTGCCCTTTTGAGCTGGATAAAGAAGAACGAAACAAAACTCATGCAGTATTGCCCGCACTGTGAGAAACTGAGATGTGGCAGCAAAAACTTACTATAGGGATGGTAAAAAGCGCTTAATTGAGATAGTCTGTCCTTGTGGGAAACTAATCAAGCCGATAGCCAGTAAGGTAGGCTGGAATAGAAAGGAGATTAAAGGAGAAAGCCGTGATAGTGAGATTTATCTGTACAAAGGAGAATCCTTGGACACCAGAGAAAGCTGAGTTTGCACAGCATCCTGACGCAGAGTATATTGAGGATAAAGATTATGGGGCAGGTGAGAATGTTGCTTGTTATAAGTGTCTGAATTGTGGCAAGTATTTTGAAGTTGAACTAGCTCAGTAGTCAGCAGGGTAGGGCTGGAATAGAAAGGAGGTCGGCTATGAGAAGGGGTTGTAAGTCAAAGAATTGTAAATTCTATAAGGAACTTTGTGCATACCGTGAGTCTCTAAAATTACCAGGCTATGACCAAATTGCTCTTTGTACCCCTGACCCATGTTCAACTTGCAAGAGGTATTATGATGATGGATATGTTCCAAACCCAGAGGAGGTTAAAGATGGCACAAGATAAAGCAATAAGGAAGATAAGGAATTACTTAGTAGAGATTATTCCAGATAACTGTGGAGGGCATTGCTCTTTAATTTGTGATGACTGTGCGAGAAAAATTGCAGCCAACAGAGATAGATTCCTTGAACTTAGAACAGAAGGATTGTTGCAACTAGTTAAATCCCTTGGCTATGTCCAGTTAGGCGAAGTCCTTAAAGAGCAGGAAAGGGAAAAAGCTATAGCCTGGCAGGGTCTTTGTGAAAGCGGCCAAGTAGCCCACGTCGACCCTGATGATTAAGGAGAGAGATGAATAAAACCACAATAGCAATCAGTTTGGAGACCAAAGAGCGCCTTGACAAGCTCGGCAACAAGGGGCATAGTTACGATGCTATAATTAAGTATCTCCTGGATGACTGGGAGAATCCCGTCATTGCACGCAAAGCGACCAAGGGCTTCTTTGCTCGGCTACTCCAAAAGAGAATCTGGACTAAGTGAATGGAAATCCAAACCATTAAGATAGGCAAGCTCCGTCCCCATCCTCAGAACCCGCGAACCCATCCGGACTCGGCCATCGACAAACTGGTTAAGAGTTTGAATGAGTTCGGCTTCACTAATCCTATATTAGTCTCAAAGGACAACTATATTCTGGCCGGCCATGCTCGCCTGAAGGCCGCTCAAAAGGCAGGACTTAAAGAGGTGCCGATTATTCGGCTGCCCTTAAAGGGGAATAAAGCACTAGCTTATATGATAGCTGACAACCGATTGCAGGATGAGACCGACTGGGATATTCCAATGCTTAAAGACCTTTTAGAGATACTGGATACTGGGGAGCTGGACTTGGAAGTGACGGGGTTTGACCTTAAAGGAATTGAGGACTTGATGACGCAATTTCATCCAACAGATGATGATTTGCCAACCAAATTATTACCACCAGAGTTAGAAGGTGAAGATACACGTGGAAGGTATTTTCTTTTGGTATATAAAGATGAAGAGGAACGGTTGATTTGGCTAAAGCGATTAGGTCTAGAAAACCTTCCTGAAAATAGGCGTATAATTAAACTTGAGGATATAGAATAAATGGATTATTATCTTTCACCACGTTGGTCTGGTGAAGTAGCTGATTGCTCAATGCCAATGAACTTTGCCCAGAGCATACCTTCCAGCTTCTAACCAAGCAGCCACAGAACCTAATCAAGTGGAGTCCATTCCCTAGAAATTGCTGGGTTGGGGTGACGGCTACAAATCATATTATGTTTGTTGAAGCCTGTTTGGTGCTGGGAGATATACAGGCTGAGGTCAGATATATTTCAATAGAACCTCTATTAAAGTGGGGTGATTTTCCCGCCGATGATGATGCGATAAACCAATGGGCTAAAGGTCTTAAATTGTATGGCATCAACTGGCTTATCATAGGAGCTTGCACAGGAACAATGGTTGAAATGGCATGGCTAGGAAGTAAACACCCCGACCTAACACTGATGCCCTATGGTAATCGGTGGACAGCACAACCCAGGATAGAGTGGGTCAATGAAATCTGCCAAGCAGCGAATGGGGCAGATGTCCCGATTTTCCTTAAAGATAATTTGAAACCCTTGTTTAATCACTGTGCTAAAAAGTCTGGCGTTGGATATGAGTTAAGGCAGGAATTCCCTAAGTGCTAGACTAAAACTAAAAGTATGGTACAATTAAGTCATGTTAAGTCGCCTCACTCAAAAGCAGGAAACCTTCTGTCTGAAGTATTTTGAACTCGGAAATGCTACTGAGGCGGCTATAATAGCCGGCTATAATCCCCATACTGCTGCTGTAATCGCTTACGAAAACCTAAGAAAACCTAAGATAGTAGAGCGTTTGGCGGAGCTTCAAAAAGCTGTAGAGGATGCCACTATCGCCACAGTTTTAGAGCGCAAGCAGGTATTGACTGAAATACTTAGAGGGCGCTTCGCTGACTTTATGACCAAGCTGACGCCGGAGAAGCTAAAGAGCGCTGCCCTGCAGGAGATTAGGGTTATTGATTCGGTTGGCGGAAAGACTACCATCATTAAACTACATTCTCCCATCCAGGCCATAACCGAGCTAAACAAAATGGAGAAGATATACTCTGAGGGAGCGGTGGTTAATATCGACAACCGCCGGCTGGAGATAACAGTATCCTCCGAAAGCACTAAAAAGCTCTTAGGGGAGATTGAGGAGGGCATAGCGCCCCATGAGGAGGCAAAGTAAGAAGATGATTTTGCAAGTTATAACACCGATTTTCTTTATTGAGTTAGAGACATATCGCTGGGGCTTGGAATGGGCTTGTATCCTAGAACGAGATTATATGTGGAGTGTGAACTTTGCCATCTGCCATCGATATTTGATTGTCTGGAATAGATTTCTAAGGAGATAAGGGAGCTGATAGCCCAAGCAATCCCCCCAGCCTATACCGAATATATCGGCAAGTATTTAATGGAAGCTGTTAATGCAAGCAACCCGAATCTTCAACGAGAACCTTGAAGCCTACCAGAGAGGCAAGCGGCGGGCTCTGAATGAAGGTGGCACTTATTCAAGCAAAACGTGGTCTATCCTTCTAATCCTGCAAATCCTGGCCAGCCAAGCAAAGGCACCTCTTCTTATCTCAATAGTAAGCGAATCCTTACCACACTTGAAAAGAGGAGCTATCAGGGACTTCTTTAGAATCCTAGATGAGAGCCCGGACAACAATCCCCGCTACAACAAAACAGAACATGTCTACAATTTTGGTATGGGCAAAATAGAGTTCTTTGGCGCTGATGAGGCGGACAAAGTGCGCGGTCCCCGGCGTGATATTCTTTTTATTAATGAGGGCAACAATGTCCCCTGGGAGACCGCCCGGGGTTTAGACATTAGGACAGCTAGGTTTACCTTTGTTGACTGGAATCCTGTATCTGAGTTCTGGGCATATCAATATGAGACTGAGACTGGAATGGTGCCGGGATGGTTGAGTTATCCAGATAGTGCCTATATACATTCTACCTATTTAGACGCTATTGATGTTCTTCCGAAGGAAGTGGTGGCAAACATTGAATCCAACAAAGACAAAGACCCAAACTGGTGGAATGTGTACGGCCTGGGAAGAATAGGCAAGATTGAGGGGTTGGTCTATCCCTATTTTAGTCAGATTGATGAGTTGCCGGTCGGGAATATTATTTATGGCCTTGACTTCGGCTATTCTAACCATCCCACTTGCCTGACAAAAAATGTCATCACACCGACCGAAATCTACAGCCAGGAGCTAATTTATGAGGTCGGGCTTACGAACCAGGACATAGCTGGGCGCATGATAGAGCTGGAAATCAAAAAGGGCTATGATGAAATCATAGCTGACTCAGCAGAGCCCAAGTCCATTGAGGAGATTTATCGGTATGGTTTTAACATAAAGCCTTGCATTAAGGGACAGGATAGTGTAGAATATGGGCATCAGAAAGTCAGACAGTTAAAGCAGTTCTGGACAAAGGACTCGGTAAACTGTATCAAGGAGCAGAGAAACTTCAGGTATATAAAGGACAAGAATGGCAAGCTCACCGACAAAACCACCCACAACTTTTCGCACGGCATGGACTCCAGGCGATATACTGTTATGGTGAGAGCGAAGAAACTTGTGAGGTTTGGATGAAAAAATGGTATTAGATACAGTGCGCAGGAAGCTCGCCGGCGCAATCTCTCCAAAGGCAAGCGATAGGGTTCCTTTGGGCCCTTACCAGATTCTGTCTACACAAACCGCTGACATGCCCATATACACTGATTTAACAGTGCGTAAGGCAGTTCGTGAGGGCTATAAAATCTCAGGAGACGTCTACCGCTGCGTTCGAGAGATAGTGCAGGCGGCTTCAGCCATCCCCTGGGTAGTTCTCGATAAAGAGGGCGAGATTATACCTGATCATGATTTTGCCAAGGTCTGGGCAAATCCCAATCCGCAGTTCTCCGGGCAGGACAACATGGAGCTCATCATCGCCCACCAATTGCTGGTTGGCAACTCATTAGTGCAGCCAATCATTGTGGGCGGCAGGCCTCGAGAATTCTGGATTGTCATGCCCGACCTTATCCATCCAATCCCATCGAGTGCCCCAGGAGAATGGCTTAAAGGCTATGAGGTAATAAGCATAGACGGCTCTCAGCGAATCGTGCCACCTGAGCAGTTCCTGCATTTTATGCTGATTGATCCTGGCAATCCTTATTGGGGGACTGGACCTCTCCAAGCCTGTGCTAGGACAGTCGATACTGATAACGAGGCACAGGACACTCAGAAAATATCAATGCAGAACAGGGGAACACCAGATGGTGTTTTTGAGGTCGAGCAGTCCGGCAGTGATGTTATAACAGACGAACAATACGAAGAAGCAGAGCGCCGGGTCAAAGAACGTTATCTGAGCAAAGAAAGACGGCGTATGCCTTGGGTGATAGCCGGAGCCAAGTGGCATCAAATGAGCCTAACCCCAGTGGAGATGGATTTTGTCCAATCAAGGCTCACTAACAAGCGTGCTATTGCCGGCGCCTTCGGGATTAGCTCAATATTCTTAGGCGATATGGAGCATTCTACTTATGCCAATATGGCAGAGGCAAGGAAGGCGCTATACCAGGATGTCGTTGTCCCCATGCTCGATGATATTAAGTCTACCCTCAATTTAAGAATAACTCCTATGTATGGCGCCGATGTTACAATCTCCTATGATACTTCAAAGGTTATAGCACTGCGGGAAGATTTTGGCAAAAAGACCGACCAGGCAAAAACGCTGTGGGCAATGGGTGTACCTTTTAGCCAAATCAATGAGAGATTGGAAATGGGCTTTGAGAAATTCCCAGGTTGGGATAGAGGATACTTACCTTTAACACTATTACCAACAGGGTCAGCCTTAGTAGAAGAGCCTAAAAGTATTATGACTAAAGCCCTTAATCTTTCAACAGAGGAACAAAAGGCTATCCATTGGAAAAAAATAGATATGCGGAGAGTAGGTTGGTGGGGAGCAGTAAGTAAAAGAATCCTACCACTATATGAGGCAGAAGCTAAGGCTGTTGAGAAAGCAATCAAAGGTAAGAAGCCAGAAGAATTAGTCGCCATTGCTAAAGAAGCGATAGATGATGGGAGAGCGGAGTGGGAGAAGACACTGACCGCTATTCTAGCTTCTCTTATAGAGGATTTCGGGAATGAGATTGCGGAAGATTTAGGCGGAGAACCTTCCAAACAAGAGCAGAAGCAATTTGTTTTTGACCCAATGTCAGCGGCAACAAGAGCCTGGATAGTTAAGAATGGTGCTATGAGTATTAAAACTATTCTTGCCACCAACCTTCTTGATGTTAAGCGGATTATTTTAGCTGGAACGGATGAGCACCTTCCTACTACACAAATCGCTAAGAATATTCGGCAATTTTACTCTGACCAATCAAAGTATAAAGCAATGCGTGTAGCAAGAACAGAGGTATCCCACGCAGCAGGTTTCGGGCAAAGAGAATGTGCTAGGCAGTCTGGAGTAGTAAAGACTCATACCTGGATTACTAGCCGAGATGACCGTGTGCGTGATGCTCATGCTGCAATGGATTTAGAAGTCCAGGATTTTGATAAGCCATATTCCGATGGGTCTATGTACCCAGGCGAACAAGATATTAACTGTAGGTGCGTCGAAGCATTTGGGACAGGGAGGTAATATGAACGGTAAAGACAATGACTATATGTTCAATAAAATGGTAAGCGAAGCGATGGAAGAGGTCGCAAACAAAGGGTGGAAAGAAGCCGACCAGAATGCTGTTACGTTAGCAGCTTTTGGGATGCTTAATAAACTCATCGTCAATAGGCTCCACACCTTTGCTGGACCCTTCTATTGGGCAGCAGGGTCGATAGGCGCTGCCTCGCTTTGGTATATTGTCTCTAGTATTCTGGGATTACGTTAAGGGAGGTAATTATGGAAAGAAAGACAGTTAAATTCGAAGTCAAAGAGATTGATGAGGAGGCAGGAACCTTTGAGGGCTATGCAGCAACCTTCTCCAAGCATCCAGACAGTTATGGTGATATAATTGACAAAGGCGCCTTCACCAAGACTCTCAAGGAAGCCAGCAACAGGGTAAAGATTCTCTGGAATCATTCCGTGATGGAGCCAATCGGGAAGCC
>JAUVXS010000116.1 GCA_030603485.1 Dehalococcoidia bacterium | reverse complement strand
GGCATGGGACCCCAAAAGGCCCGCCAGAAGGAATCCATTACCTCGCTCAGACCAATGTCAGGAATCTGGAACCGCCTTTCACCCGTTTCAGGGTCTCGTTGGTAATACTTTACTTGATCATTCTCAATTGAGGTCTCCTGTTTACCCTCATAGTCCACCCACACATGTATGGGAGATGAATGAACTTGATAGGGAATACTTTTCGCTTCCAAAACAGAAGCTAAGACCAGAGCTCGGGCTTTGCAATCCCCCTCTCCTCGCTCCAGCACTTGCTCAATGGTAGGAAAATACCACGGCATGCTATAAAGCTCCCAATCGTGGCGATAGGATATTCTGGCCAGGACTGCTTTCTCTATATCTACAGGGTCAGAAGGAAAGTCATTCAGCATAAATTCAACAGCGCCAGGATCAGCATCGAAGTTAAAAACCCTTTGGATACTTATGATTAAGTTTAGAGGATTGGGATATAACACAAAAAGAATCCACAGTATAAATATCAGGGGAAAATATCTCCGAAAAACCCTTCTAAAACCATTCTCGGACCTTTCAAGACCGTCCGGCATAGCTGTAGCCTCAGTCGAACTGCTGGTAATATTTTTTCCTGCTGGCATGGCACAGAAAACTCCTACTCGGGTTCGGGAGAATCAAGGCAAATATGATATTAGGCCATCGGAATACCTGTTCCTTACTTCCTCCCGTGTTTCTCATTCTCTATCTGGCGCAGAGTCTTTTCGTCGAGGCCAAAGTGATGGGCTATTTCGTGGCGCACTACTTCCTCTATTTTTGCTTCAATTTCATCGCCAAAGCGGCATTGCGCCTCTATGGGCTTTTGAAAGATGCTTATCTTATCGGGCAAAACCAATCCGTACCCCCGGCCTCGCCTGGTTTGAGGCACACCCTGGTAAAGACCAAGCAATTGGGTGGGATGACTGTGTTTAGCCTGTCTCAGTTGCCCTGGTGTGGGCCAATTTTCTACCACAATATCAACATTTTCCAGTTTGCGCTGAAACTCCGGTGGCAAATTATCGATTGCCCTCGCGACGAGAGCCTCAAATCTCTCTCTCTGCATATCTAGAAATCACACATATCGCCCATGAGTGCACAAATACCTAGTATCATCTTACCACCCGAGCCAGCTAACGACAAGCAAATAACGAGCAACGGTACCATTGAGACCTGGCCCTGCATATCAATCGAGCTGGGCGTAGCACAACAGCTACTTGTTGCTCGCGAGCCATGAGATAAGTAAGGTGCCCCATCCTATTCCAGACCGCTGTCAAGGCGAGGTTTCCGTGTCAGATCATTCGCGTCGCAATAATCTGACCAAATGCTGGGATGCGATAATGTGAAGCAGACGATACGAATTGCAGGTCCGTCTCTGTGGTTACTCTGGTGATTCGCGTACGATTATGCTGTGTCACGGATGATGCTAAGGAGGCCGCGTCTATGCCTCATTATTGATTGATCTCGGCAACAGTCGCACTCTTGTCACTTGTGATCCTTCACTACAACATAGGTACATCTTCAGTCGTAATCCACTTCGATATGGTGCGCAGTGCCCTCGTTCTTGTTTGTCCCTAATTTCGGAAGGAATACTATGCTTTTACGTTACCTTTCGCCTGCTTTTTCGGCCCGAGGGTTCTTACCATCATGACTTCCTTGCAAAAATTCTTCGTAAAATCTATTATAGGGGCCCAAGGGTATTGACGAAAAATCTCTTTGCATTCATAATAGATAATACATCGTATTACGATACAAAGGACTACAAGGTATAGTTTAGGTTTTATGCTTTCCTATTCAATACTGCCGTGTCAGAGGAGGGTGATAAAATCGAGGACTGGCGGTTTTTGATTTGAAGGTGGACGAAGGATGAGAATTAGGGTAGGCTATTAAATTAAATCTGAAAAGGAGAGATGTTAAATTGCAGTGCCTTGGCATCAGAGGGGCTATCACGGTTTCAGCAAATAATAAAGAAAGCATCCTAGCTGCAACTGGGAAGCTGCTTGTGGAAATGGCACAGGCTAACAAAATTGAAATTAAGGACATAGCGGCTATTTTTTTCACCACCACGCCAGACCTAAATGCTGAGTTTCCTGCTTCAGCAACACGAGAGCTAGGATGGCCATCCAATTTGGCTTTGCTTTGTGGACATGAAATGAACGTCCCCAACGATCTACCTCGCTGCCTGCGAATTCTGATGCTTGTAAACACTGAAAAAGGACCTGAGGAAATCACACACGTTTACTTAGGAGAGGCGAAGAAGTTAAAGAACAAACCGTCACTATCAATTGGAGGCGACACATGATTGTAGTCATGAAAGGTGGCTCCAGCCAAGATGAAATCAGTGGTGTTAAGAAAAGGATTGAAGACGCTGGCCTAAAGGCAAACATATCAGAGGGTATTGAACATATTGTTATCGGCGTACTGGGGCAAGCTTTCCCTGAACTTCGCGACACCTTGGAATTGCTCCCCGGCGTTGAACAGGTCATACCTGTGACCAAACCTTACAAACTTGCCAGTCGGGAGTTCCATCCCCAAGACACCATAGTCGAACTAAATGGCGTGACTATCGGTGGCAATGAAATAGTCGTTATGGCCGGACCCTGCGCTATAGAAAGCGAGGAACAACTTTTTGCCACTGCTCAAGCGGTCAAAGCAGCCGGGGCCACTGTACTGCGCGGTGGTGCCTTTAAACCACGCACCTCGCCTTATCAATTTCGTGGACTGGGCGAAAGCGGGCTCAAAATACTGGCACAGGCAGGCAAGGAAACTCAAATGCCCATAATCACTGAAGTTATGGCGCCAGACCATGTTGATTTAGTAGCCAAGTACGCTGATATACTCCAGATTGGAGCTAGAAACATGCAGAACTTTGTTTTGCTCGACGAGGTGGGGAAAACAAAGAAGCCCGTGTTGCTCAAACGTGGTTTGTCGTCCAACATACAAGAATGGTTATTGGCCGCTGAATATATCTTAGCTCAGGGAAATGAGCAGGTTATTCTTTGCGAACGGGGTATCAGGACCTTTGAATCCTATACCCGTAATACTATGGATATTAGTGCTATACCAATTATCGAGAAAGTCAGCCATTTACCCATTATCGCCGACCCCAGTCATGCCACAGGTAAATGGTATCTGGTACCCCCGCTGGCATTAGCAGCAGTAGCTGCCGGGGCAGACGGACTTCTCATAGAAGTCCATCCTAATCCTGACCTAGCGCTTGCCGATGGTCCTCAATCGCTCACCTTTGATAACTTTCGCCTCTTAATGTCCCAATTACTGCCCCTAGCCGAAGCTAGGAATAGAAAGCTAGCTACTCCAAGCACGAAGATCAAACCCTGAGACCATGGAAATCGAGCAAGAACTGGCCAGTATAACTCCTCAAGGGGAAACAGTCCTTACCATAGGTGTGTTTGATGGTGTCCACTCCGGACATCGCTACCTGCTGGAAAAATTGCAGCAGCGAGCAGCGGAGAAAAAGTTGCTTAGCGGAGTAGTTACCTTTAGCCCTCATCCCCAATCGGTATTACATCCACATAATCAACTACCCTGGCTTAGCAACCTGGAGGACAGGGTCAGGGCTTTTCGAGAATTAGGCATAAACATAGTCGCCGTGCTCACTTTCACTCCCAAGGTAGCCCAGCTAAGTGCCCAAGAGTTTATATCATTGGTTCAGAAACATCTCAGGATGCGTGGCATCATGGTGGGGCCCGACTTCGCTTTAGGAAGGGGCCGGGAAGGCAATATCAACTTGCTCCGCGCTCTGGGACGTGAAATGAAGTTCAGCGTGGAAGTTATCTCCCCCTATACAATCAATGGCGAAGTAGTGAGCAGCACTCTCATCCGCCAAGCATTA
This sequence comes from Dehalococcoidia bacterium, assembly GCA_030603485.1. Taxonomy (GTDB): domain Bacteria; phylum Chloroflexota; class Dehalococcoidia; order GIF9; family AB-539-J10; genus RBG-13-51-36. Next base: position 1,336 of record JAUVXS010000116.1, on the reverse strand, counting down.
GTTCAAGGCGATATGAGAAGGGTAGAACGGCTGATGGGGCACTATTTCTACCTGGGAGGCAAAGTCATCACATCCGACAAACGTGGGCGCGTTCTAGGATTTCCCACCGCTAACTTGGATATACAGCCACAACAAGCATTACCAGGCAATGGTATCTATGCTACTATCGCTCAGGTAGATGGCAAGCAATTCCCTTCAGCAACTAATATTGGCATCCGCCCCACCTTTGGAGAAGGAGCAAAAACGGTGGAAACTCACCTCTTAAACTATAAAGGTGATTTATATGGCAAAGAGATAAGAGTAGAATTTGTGCAAAAATTAAGGGATGAGCGACATTTCCCCTCTTCTGAAGAGCTAAAGGTACAAATCGAAAAAGATGTTCGAGAAGTAGAAGCAATTTTAGCTAAAAATTTAAAATGACTGGTACAAGGTTTGCCACCATATTAGAACGAGGAGTGGCTGAAATTATAACAGAGGCGGAGCTACTAAGGCTGCTGAACTCGGGGAGAATGCTGACTCTGAAGCAAGGCTTCGACCCCAGCGCTCCTGACATCCACCTGGGACATGTGGTGGGCCTAAGAAAGCTGCGTCAATTCCAAGAGCTAGGACATAAAGTCACTCTTATAGTCGGCGACTGGACAGCCCGAATTGGCGACCCCAGCGGTCAGTCAGCTACTCGCCCTATGCTTTCCCCCAATGAAATAGAGAGCAATGCTCAAACTTACATGGAGCAATTCTTCAAGGTAGTAGATAAGGATAAAACGGAGATAAGATGGCAAAGCGAATGGTATTCCCAGTTCACTTTGGATGAAGTAATTAAACTTACCAGCAAATTTACCATAGCGCAACTTCTAGCTAGAGAGGATTTTAACAAGATGTATGGTTCTGGCAACCCTATATCTCTAACTGAGATGCTTTATCCTTTGCTTCAGGGCTATGATTCAGTAGCTATCCAGGCCGATGTTGAATTCGGTGGCAGTGACCAGAAATTTAATTGCCTTGTGGGCAGAGAGCTACAGCAAAGCACGGGGCAGCCTCCCCAGCAAATTTTCCTTGTTCCCCTCTTGATTGGTACTGATGGTCATCAGAAGATGAGCAAGAGCTTAAATAACCAAATAGGCGTTGCTGAGCCTCCCCGGGAAATATACGGCAAGGTGATGTCCATCCCAGACCTTCTTATTGTGGACTATTTTGAGCTAGTGACCGACGTTCCTGAGGAAGAAATCGCTGAGTTCAAGGAGCAACTGAAAACTCGCTCGGTTAACCCCATGAACCTTAAAAAACGATTGGCTCATGAAATTGTAAGGCAGTTCCACGGTAAACAGGCAGCGGATGA
>JAUVXS010000072.1 GCA_030603485.1 Dehalococcoidia bacterium | reverse complement strand
AGGGAAAAATTATCCCTAATTGGTTAAGCTTGGACAAAGAAAGCATGACAGGTAAAGTGTTAAATTTGCCTGGCAAGGACGACATTGAAGCTGGATTTAGTCAGCAAGCTATTGTTGCATATTATTCGAGGTGAGCTATGCTTGAATTGTCCATCCCTACTGTAACTTGTGTTGAAAGCATTGGCAATTATGGTCGTTTTCTTGCTGAACCTCTGGGGCCAGGTTTTGGTGTCACTTTAGGTAACACCTTGCGACGTGTGCTTCTCAGTTCTTTGCCTGGTGCTGCGGTAACATGGGTCAAGATCGAAGGAATTCAGCATGAATTCTCTCCTATTCCTTATGTTAAAGAGGATGCTATGGAGTTCTTACTGAATATCAGGCAACTGAGACTCTGCCCTCTTGCCAATCAGCCCGGGCAGTTGTTCTTGGAAGCAGAGGGGGAAGGTAAGGTCTGTGCAGGTGATATTAAGCCCTCGGCCAGCTTTCGTATTGCCAAGCCTGAACTTTATTTAGCTTTTTTGGACTCTCCCCAAGCTAAGCTTTATGTCGAACTTAATGTGGAGCTGGGGAGAGGTTATGTGCCAGCTAAATCGGCTGACGGTTTACCTGTGGGAGCACTGCCAGTAGATGCCATCTTCACCCCAGTGCGGACAGTCAATTTCTCTGTAGAATCTGTCAGGCCTGGCCAGGAGGAAAGCCCAGAAAAGCTCATCCTGGAGATTTGGACCGATGGTACCATTTTTCCCTGGGAGGCGCTTAGTCAAAGTGCTGTCATCTTAATTAATCAGTTTTCTTCCTTCAGGGACCTTGAAGTCCCCATGGCTAGAGCCTTGTCCATTTTGCCTGAGCAATATGATACCCCTCTAGAAGAACTAAATTTATCAACGCGCTCCTATAACAGTTTGAGAAGAGCGGGTATTTTCACTCTGGGACAATTGTTGGAGCAAGGTAGGGAAGCTTTGCCACCATTGCCTGGTTTGGGGGCAAAGTCTCGAGCCGAAGTGGAAGAGATAATAGCAAAATTAAGCTCTCCTATTCCTGAGAAGAAAAGAGAATGAGACACAAGGTAGCAGGACGGAAACTAAGTAGGTCGACAGGGCACAGGTGGGCATTATACCGAAATCAAGTTACCTCGCTTTTGGCTCACGAAAAAATCGTCACCACTGAAGCTAAAGCTAAAGAGGTTCGCGGTTTAGCGGAAAAGATGATTACTCTAGGTAAGGATGGCGGCCTTGCCTCGAGGCGGGAGGCTTTAGCTTTTATTACTGAAAAAAAAATAGTTGACAAGCTGTTTGCTGAAATTGCTCCAGGCTATGCTGATCGTAGCGGGGGTTATACAAGGTTGCTAAAGCTGGGACCCCGCCATGGTGATAACGCGCCTATGGTTCAAATTGAATTGGTCAAGTAAGTTTATTTTGCTCATAGAATATGACGGCGCCCAATATCATGGCTTTCAATGGCAAGTTGGCTTGCCCACCATTCAAAATGAACTTGAACAAGCTATAAGGCGATTTTGCGGGCAAAGCGGCCGAGTTATGGCAGCTAGCAGAACTGATGCCGGTGTGCATGCCAAGGGACAAGTGGTAAGCTTCTGGGCGAAATCTATATTGGATACCATAGCGCTAGTTAGAGCATTGAATTATTATTTACCCGGAGATATCGCGGTCAAAGCGGCTTACAGGGCTAGCGATGATTTCAATGTCCGACGCGATGCGCTGAGCCGGGAGTACCACTATCATATTTTAAATAGCGATACCCGATCGCCGCTTAGTCAAAGGTTTGCTTTGTTTGTGCCCAAAATGCTGGACATACAGGCGATGAATGAGGCCTGCCAGCTTATCCGAGGTGAGCATGATTTCGCTTCCTTTGCCAGTTCTTTTGATGGGAGTAAGAGCACGTTACGTAATGTTTATGAAGCGGGAATCGAGAAAAAAGGGGATTTCACCGTTTTCCGTATCGTGGCTAATTCCTTTTTGCCCCACCAGGTACGAAGCACCGTAGGTCTTTTAATCAGGCTAGGTCTGGGAAAGATAAGTATCGAAGATTTTCGTGATATAATAGAGGCAAAGAGTTTGGGTTTAGCTGGTCCCCTCTCCCCTGCTTGTGGCTTATGTCTTGAGAGGGTGAACTATCTTGAGCCTTTGGGAAGCTAGACCTGTACTGAGTTTATCGAAGGAAATGAAAACTTATAGTCCTAAAGCTAAAGATATCGAGCGAAAGTGGTGGGTGATTGATGCCACGGATAAAACTTTGGGAAGAATGGCGACGCAGGTAGCCAGTTTACTTATGGGCAAGCATAAGCCGATTTACGCCCCTCATATGGATACTGGTGACTATGTAGTAGTAATTAATGCTGCTAAAGTAAAGGTGACTGGAAAGAAAGCGGAACAAAAGTTTTATTATAGACACTCTGGATATCCCGGCGGCTTAAAGAGCCAAAGCTTTGAGAAACTATTTAGTAAATACCCTGCCCGTGTGATTGAACTTGCGGTTAAAGGGATGTTGCCCCATAATAGTTTAGGCAGGGCTATGTTTAAGAAGCTGAAGGTTTATCCTGGAAATGAGCATCCCCACCAGGCTCAGACTTCCTTCCTTCACTCTGAGCCTGAACGAAGTGAAGGGGAAGAATCTCGTAGTGCTCAGGATAAACTCCGTGAAAGCGAAATATTACCAAAGGAAAGGTGATAACTTATGAGCGAGGAAAGTTACGTTTGGGGAACAGGTAAGCGCAAATGTGCTATAGCCCAGGTCAGGCTTTTCCCCGGTGAGGGGGAGATCATTGTCAATGACAGGCCTTACCAGGAAGTTTTCACTCGCCTTGAGTATCGCCACATGATTGAACACCCTTTGCTGGCTACCAATACCATGGGCAAATTTCGTGTCAAGGCAAAAGTGAATGGCGGCGGTCTCAGTGGTCAGGCTGGAGCCATTCGCCACGGGATTGCTCGGGCCCTTGCCAAAGAAAATGAGCTATTTAAGCCCATATTACGTAAAGAAGGCTTGCTTACTCGGGATGCCAGAATCAAAGAGCGTAAAAAATACGGACTCAAGCGAGCTCGCAAGGCACCACAATATACCAAGCGCTAACCGTGCTCCGACTTATTAACTGGCGACGGGGAGCTGTTTCTGGATTTTCTTTAAACCCAACTTTGACAGGTTCGTAGCTAAAAATGACTGTTTTCCACTAAAGGAGGCGGCTTTGTCCGGCTTCAGGCCATAGAATGGCACGCCTCATAGCGATTTGAGTTTCCCCTACCTCATAGATTATCAAACAGAGGCTATTGACAGATGCCCATGAAGAAGGGTGAGTTCCGTTAGGCATAGTGTTATTGCTCCAGACAAGAAGAACAGCTATAATATTAACCTGCTGGGGATTAGTCTAGCGGTAGGACGACTGACTCTGGACTACTCCGAAACGAACAAACTGTTAAGCGATTTCATCAAATCTCGACGGCAAGGCTTATCTCCCAGAACAATCGATTTCTATAAACGCATGCTGACCAATGCCAGCCCAGCCTTTGGCATTGATATCATTGGCCAAGACATCCAGCGCTTCCTTAATAACTTGCAGTGTACTAACGGTGGCAAACATGGCTATTATCGTGCTCTGAGAACATTCTACAGGTGGCTATATTCACCTAAGTCAGGCTATAAACTAAATCTCCAAGACAATCCAATCCTTCTCGTTGAAGCGCCAAAGGTAGAGAAGAAAATCCTGCCATCATTAACCCTGGAGCAAGTGGATTGCTTAATCGGAGCGGCAAACAACTTGAGAGACAGAGCCATTATCTCGCTCTTCGCTGACTCCGGCATGAGACTGAACGAACTTGTCCATATCAGAACTCAGGACATAGACTGGGAAGGCTACACGGTAACTATATGGGGCAAAGGTAGTAAGCAAAGGAAAGCTCCCTTTACTGACAGGAGCGCTAAATTACTTCGAGGGCTCATTTCTCAGAACGGGACAGGGGCCAACATCTGGCATATCGATTACCGGGGAGTGGAGACAATGCTGAAGAGACTCAAGGCAAAAACTGGATTGCCCTGCAACGCTCACACCTTTAGGCGAACCTTTGCCTCTAATCTACATCGTGCTGGACTGGATGTTGAGCATATTATGAGGTTAGGTGGTTGGGAAAGCCTGGACATGGTGCTTAGGTATACCCGGTCGGTTAAGTTTGAGGATAGTCTGAGGCTTTATCGTAATATAACTAGTCATTAGAGCTTGCCACCGCTCAATCCAAAGGGTATACTCCTGCTTGATATTCAGATATCTATCTCTAACCTACGTGGATTAGGTTCTTTACGACCCTTTCTCCCGCTCCAACCTTTCTTTCAACAATTGCCCGCCGACTCCTACATTGTCTGGCGAGGAAGCTCTCAAGTATACGACAAAGGCTGACTTGTCTATCCCAGTCAGTCTGCTTGCCGTTTCAGTAAAAGAACTTATGAGCTCCCCTTTCTTTTCATCATCTAATTCAGGTCCGTAAAAGAAGATTGTAGGCATTTTCTCCTCCTTTTAATCACTCTATTGTTCTCTCTAAATCTGCCCAGCTGAGCTACTCATCAGCAATAGCATACATCGTAATCGTAATTGTCGCACTAGCCGAGGAATTGTTCACTTCATTTTGACTGGTAGTTACCTCGTTATCAGGAATGCTACTACCTGCAGGTGAAGTATCCGACACTACTACTACAGGTAAACCAGCTAGTATTACCACCAGGGCAATTAAAGGGATTAGCCTTTTCACTTCCACTATCTAATTATATGCCCTCTTTGCCTGAAATAGAATACTCCCAAACCTAGAAGTCTGATGGATTTATCCAATCTTTCCAACCCTAAAAAACCGTCACGAAAAGACTAGGCCACCGGCATAAAACATCCTGTGGCCTAGTCTGACGTTCTGGCTTTGAAGACAATATGGCTATGTCTTTCTAATTAGTTTCCTGGATTCCTCCAAAAACTTCGGGTCATTAATCTGCTCATCCGTATACCCGTGCACTTCCTTGACGTGCTTTGCACCATCTTGAAGTACTTCCTCCTCGGTTTCACCACGGGCGACGTAAGGGCAATTTGTCCCTGAATCTTTACAGGCCAATGTGTATGCCATTTTTCACCTCCTTGCTATAGTAAAATTCGCTTGATTACCCAGACAGGCTTTTTATAACTTCGTTTGTTTGGCTCTCTGAAAGGAGAGGATGCACCTTGAAGCTGACGTACGGAGAATACTTTACGAGCGCCCTGCCAACTTCTACCTCAGTTCCTTCATTAACCATAAATCCATTGATTTCGCCCACAAATGTTCCCCAATCCTTGATCATGCCTGCTTCTCTGTCTTGCTTAACCATCGCCATCAGGAGACTCCATGCACCGCCCCGCTCCTTAGCATCGACGGGTACTCTACTCTGGGCTACTTCCCACAGCACTAGATACTTTCCCATTGGTTTTAACCTCCTTATAATCAAGTCTGGCAGGCTATTTAATCGGAATGCGCCAGCCCACTAACTGCCTGCAAATAAAGAAGCTGGCCTTGGTTTGACATAGACACCACCCCCTTTCTCCGAAGTGTTTACTCCTCTGAAACGGGAGTACTACTTCAGATTTTCTCAAGAATGTTATCTGCTAAGAATAACACCTATTAGAATAGTATGAATAAGAGTAACACTTCTTCAGAAAATAGTCAATACTTCGAACGGATATCATTTATCAAGAATTTATTCATTGCTCAAATAGAAGACCACATGGGTATTAGACAGGAACAATAACAATAATACCATAGCAATAAAAACAGCGACAGGGATAATAACGATAATATCTAACTAGACGTGATATGGAAATCTGGTCTAGCTTTAATCAGGATATCAACCTAACTAAGAAGACTACAACGCCGGCTACAAGTAGGACACCACCGACAGCGATAGCGATAATCCTGTTTTTCCTTTCTGCGGCAGTTAATTCAGACCAGGGTTTTTGCTTCCTTCCAATAGAAATTCCAATAGCAATACCCGCACCAAGTCCTACGGCCAAGCCAATTGCATATCCTTCCATTACAGTAACTCCCCTTTCGTTTTGCTACTATTATACTACATGCATTTCAATAAGATGAGGATAGGAGCAATACATCAAAGATAGGACCACCCATAGCAGTAGAATCACAAGGATAATACCAATGACGATATAACCATACCCCCAATCTTACGGGGCAAAGGTACGGCGGTAAGTTCAGTGCAGCATCCAGCCGCCGACGTCACACTGCCCCGAACTATTGTCTCCCACAGCGACCACAGTGCCGTCGGACCTAACCCCCACCGTGTGATAGTTACCTGCCCTGCCCTGAAAAACTCAAGCCCTACCCTGAGTCACTTTCTGTATTTCTTTTCTTCTGCAGCTGCGCCAGCCACTGGCATCTCCAGCACAGGCACGGACCAGACTGTTGCCCCTGCAAGTTCCAACGGGTAATGGACAGCACCCATGGCCTCGTTGCTTTCGACTTCTCCGATGGTGATGACTACCATTGTGTTTGGTGGAACGCCAGGAAATGCTAGTCCTAGACACACATACTGAGCCAGTGTCTTCTGCCCTGGCGTTTTAACTACCTTATCGGCGGCCTGTGCTACCTCCACCGCCTTGGCGACATCAAACATATTGAACGTGATAAACTTCATCTTACTCCTCCTTTTAATTAGGTCTTACAGGTATTCAATTGGAACCAGCCAACTCCCTAGCTGCCTGCAAACAAGGAAGCTGGCCTTGGTTTGGCATAGGCACCACCCCCTTTCTCCAAAGTGTTTACTCCTCTAAAACAGGAGTACTACTTCAAGTTTTCCAAGAATTTCATCTGATAAGAATACCACCTGTAAATATGAAAATAATACTTCTTCAAAAGAAAGTCAATACCTCTTAGTGCCAAAATAACGCCAATTTTTCGTGTATGGCCTGAAGCTAACGGAGCAACAATAGGGACAGTTCGGTATACCCCATAGCAATAAAATCAGGACGAGGATAACAACGCCAATATCTAGCTAGACGTGGTATAGAAATCTGCTTGTTTTGGTGACTTCGAGCTTAGCGCCTCCGCCTTATCAAGACTAACAGCACTATCACACCAATCAACACTGCTATAATAACCCAGTTCCACCATGCCATGGTAGTCCTCCTATGTTATCTGTTTAGTATATCCTATAAGACTCTAGAGTACAGGAATTAGGAAGAATTGTCAATAACCTTCTTCACTTCAACTCCGTTATATCCCTAACCAGCCTGAAATAGAAGACTCCCAAAGCTAGGACTCGTTTCGATGGATTTGTTCAGTTTTTCCAATCCCCAAAAAAGGGAAAACAAGGATAATACCAACGACGATATCCAGCTAGACGTGAAATGACATTTTCGACTTGGGATTGACGTAGCGCTGAGATGAACCCGGTTAGTGAAGTTTGAGGATAGCTTGAGGCTTTATAAGAGGCTTGAGTCTCTCTATTTCTCCAGGCCAAATCTAGCGGTCAAAATTGGCGATAAGGGAATAGTGGTTGTTAACGGTGATTGTGGTTGAGGCAGCATAAATATCGGCGATGGTATCCAGATTGCCAACCCAATTAGTAAATCGGTAACCTGCATCAGGCTCCGCCACCAGATTAACCACTGTTCCTGGGTCATAGGTAAAAATGCTCTCACCGGGTGTGGTTACCGAGCCACCTGGGGTGCTGCGGATGATAATTCTGTACCCAACTGTACAGCCTACCATCCCCACGATTAAGGCTACCGCAATCAAAAAGATGCTAATCGTTTTCACTTTTATGGCTCCCAGCTCAGGAAGGGATAAGTTTCGTCATCAACGATATTCCAGATATAGGAAGGGTTGCGTATGCCAGGATTGGCGACTGCGGTTATGTTCCATGTCGCACGTGAGAACGTGTCGATGTCCTGCATTTCCGTGGTATTTTTGCCAATACCGCCAGCCGAAGTAGTTTGCCCACTGGTTGCAGTATCCCAGAAGGAGCCGGTCACGTTGCCCGAATTATCTCCCACGAGACCGCCGACAAGTTCACTGCCAGTCACGCTGCCCGTAGAGTAGGACCTGCGCACAGTGCTGTCATATCCATTTCGTCCCGCCAGACCGCCAACATAGGAAGTGCCACTCACGTCACCGGTGGCATAGCAGTCGGTCACATTGCCACCGATGCTAGCTCCCACCAGACCGCCAACACCCCACCCATAGCCAGTCACGCTACTCGTGGAATACGAGGCGCTCACAGTGTCGCCGGCGCTACCTCCTACCAGACCGCCAGCAAAATCCCCATAGCCTGTCACACTGCCTGCAGAATAGGAGTTGCTTACAGTGCCGCCACCGTTAAATCCCACCAGACCGCCAACCATGCTGCCCCACACCTCCCCAGTGCCAGTGCCAGTCGCACTGCCGTTAAAATGAGAGCTGCCTACATCACCTCCGTTAGCTCCCATCAGACCGCCAACCCACTGACCGCCGGTCACGGTCCCCGTCGCATAGCAGTTGGTCACGTTGCCCACAGTGTCACCCACCAGGCTACCAACACCCAGATTGCCAGTTACAGTGGCGTTCACCACACCGATATTGGCGATGACTCCTTCCTCATCAACGTAACCAAAAAGCCCGACAAGGTCCTCGCCAGGGCGATTGATAAATAAGTCACGTATCTCGTGTCCTTGCCCGTCGAAAGTCCCGGTAAACCAGTCATGCTCAGTTCCAATTGGTTGCCAGCCCTCTCCCCCATTCGCTGTCGGGCTCGCCAGCTCCATATAACCAGCAGTAGCGGAATCAAGGTGATTCATTAGTATGTAACTCTTAGTCAAGTCATTCCTGATAGCATCCAAATCATTCCAATTCCATACTTCTGTGGCAAAAGCAAAGTTAGCGGTGATTTCGTAGTCGCCCTGCATGGTGATTGTCGTTGAGCGGCATTGACATGAAATGGTGCCAATATCGCCAGTCCAGTTGACAAAGTAGTAGCCTTCCTCAGCCTCAGCCACCAGATTAACCCCTGTCCCATAGGAATAGGTAAAAGTCCCCTCACCAGGCGTGGTTAC